>WFUL01000182.1 GCA_015484985.1 Anaerolineales bacterium
CCTCCAGGGCTTGCAAGCCCCAGGGACCCTGGCGAGACGGGAAGTCGGGGTGGGTGATTTCGGGATGGGGTTCGTCGGGGGTATAGAAGGCCAGAGTGGGGCCGCACACCGGACAGGCATTGGGTTGGGCGTGGAAACGGCGGTTCTCCGGTGTGTGATACTCCTGCCGACACGCCGGGCACATGGGGAAGCGGGCCATGGTGGTGCGAGGGCGGTCATAGGGCAGGGCCAGGATGATGCTGAACCGGGGACCGCAATGGGTGCAGTTGGTGAAGGGGTAGCGATGGCGACGGTCTTGCGGGTCCAGGACCTCCTCTAGGCACGCTTCGCACGTGGCCAGGTCGGGGAGCACCCAGGCCCGGGGAAGCCCTTCCCGCTCGCTGGCCAGGATGCGGAAGGCCGTTTCCCCCTGGGGAACCGTCCAGGTCACGTCCATGCGGTGAACCTGGGCGATGGGCGGCTTCTCCTTGGGGAGCCTTTCCAGGAAATCCTCGACGGCCTCCTGGGGTCCTTCCACCTCGATGAGGACCCCATGGTTGTGGTTCCGCACCCATCCCACCAGACCCAGTTGGGTGGCCAGCCGATAGACGAAGGGCCGGAACCCCACCCCCTGTACCAGGCCCTGGAGCCGAATGCGAGCCCGCATCACGTTATCCGTTGTTGGGATGGTGGAACGCCTCGTACCGTTCCAGGAGCCAGGTGAGCCAGGCATCGAGTCCTTCCCCCGTTTTGCACGAGACCACGAACAGGGGCGCGTGGGCATTGACCATGCGCAAACCCCGTTCGAAGATTTGCTGGTCGAAGTCCAGCCAGGGAATCAAGTCGGCTTTGTTCAAAATCACGGCATCGGCCAGACGGAACATGCCGGGGTACTTGTAGGGCTTGTCGTGGCCTTCGGGCGTGCTGGCCAGTACCACATTGAGGTGGGCTCCCAGGGCGAAATTGGCCGGGCAGATGAGGTTGCCCACGTTCTCGATGAAGACCAGGTCGAGGCGGTCCAGGTCCAGGTGTTGCAGGGCCCCACGGACCATGGGCGCGTCCAGGTGGCAGGTGCCGCCGGTGTTGATTTGCACCACCGCGACGCCCAGGGCCGCGATGCGCTCCGCGTCCAGTCGGGACGCGATGTCCCCCTCAATGACCCCGGTCTGCACGTCCTGGGGAAGGCGGGGCAGGGTGGCCTGGAGCAGGCTGGTCTTCCCGGCTCCCGGCGAGGACATCAGGTTGACCACGAAGGTGCGGGTGCGGTCGAAGAGGGCTCGATTCTCCCGGGCCACCTGTTCGTTGGCGTCCAGGAGATGTTGCACGACCGGGATGGTTTCCGTCATGACGGCACCCCCGATGGGAAAGGTTGAGTTTATTGTAACGCGATTGCCTGAAGAACCCAAGAGGAATTTGGAGTTTGGACCTGTCTCATACCCATATTTTGCGAGACTCAAGACTGGGGTTATTTTCAGTATATCTCGCGTGGCCCTGACTGGGCACGGGACCGCAGGTGGAAAGATAAATTGATGCAGCGGCGGTGAAGCCGCCGCTGCATCAATTTATACCCCATGTGGGATGGCGGAGCCGCCCCACACGGATTCCCCTTACGCCACCTGAGGGTCGCGGGGCCCAGGGGGCAGGATGTGGCGTCCCCCTGGGCCACGTGCCCGTTCCAAAAGGCGGATGAGGGTTCCGAAATCTTCCACAATGAGGTCCGGCGCGGGATTTCGGGTTCGCGCCTGGTCCCGCGAAGTGACCCCGCTGAGGACGAGCGCGGTGGGACAGCCGACTCGCTGGCCGCCCAGAATGTCCGTTTCCCAACGGTCGCCCACGACCAGAGTGGCTTCGGGAGGCGTTCCCAGGCGTTCGAGGGCCAGTTGGAAAAGGAAGGGTTCGGGCTTGCCTACGATGGTGGGGGCCACGTCCGTTGCCGCTTCCAGCGCGGCCAGAATGGCGCCGGCGCCGGGCTTCAAGCCCTCCGGCGTGGGGAAAGACCGGTCGGGGTTGGTGCCGATGAACCAGGCCCCTCGGCGGATGGCCAGCGTTCCCAAAGCCAGTTTGTCGTAGGTCAGTTGTCGGTCCAGACCGACCACCACGGCTTGAATGGCCTCTAAATCGTCGGTAAAAGGGAAACCTGCCTCGGCCAGACCCTGGAAAAGGCCTGTCTCCCCAATGATGTACACCGGCGCGCCCTGGGGCCAACGCTGGCGCAGGGCGTAGACCGCGGCCAGGATGGAGTTCACAATCTGGTCCGGTCGTATATCGGTGAGGCCCATGCGGGCGAATTTTTCCAGATACATGTCAATCGTACGCGTCGCATTGTTGGTGGCGAAGACCCAGCGCAGGCCCAGGGCTTGGAGGCGTTGGAACCATTCGGGCAGGGGGCCCAAGGGCTGGTCGCCTCGCCAGAGGACGCCGTCCAGGTCGATGATGAGGCCTTGGATATGCGATAGGTCCTGCATAAAAAGTGCCCTCCGCGAGCAGATTGCGGCCTTGAGTATACCAGACCAAGAAGGCCACATTTGCATACACCTTTAGATGACCAGATGAAAGCCGCGGCGCATGGTTCCCTGGAAAGGGTGTACAATACAAACGCACATCTCGAAGGGTTCTACAAGAAGGGAGGAGATGCTGAAACCCGGTACCGAACTGCGCAACCGATACAAAATCGTGCGGGTCATTGGCCGGGGGGGCATGGGGAACGTGTACCTGGCCGAGGATTTGCGGCTTCCTGGCCGTCGGTGCGCGGTGAAGGAAGTGCGCTATAGTAACGCCCTGCCTCCCGAGTGGCAGCAGGAGTTGCGGATGCAGTTCCTGCGGGAGGCCACGGTCCTGGCCCGGCTGGACCATCCCAATCTGCCTAAAGTTTCGGATTATTTTTCGGAAGAAGAGGCCGATTATCTGGTGATGGATTACGTGCCGGGGAAGGACCTGCTGACCTTGATGTATGAAGCCCAATCCCAGGGCCGTTTTCTCGATGAAGAGGACGTCCTGGCCTGGGCCGACCAACTTTTGGATGCCCTGCATTATCTTCACACCCAGAACCCACCCATTGTGCATCGGGACATCAAACCCAGCAACGTCAAGGTGACGCCCACGGGGCTGGTCAAGTTGGTGGACTTCGGCCTGGTGAAGGAGATGGTGTTGGGTGAGGCGACCATCACGGTCATTCAGGGGAAAGGAACGCTGCCTTATACGCCCCTGGAGCAGTACGGCAGCGAGCCGGGACAGACGGACCCTCGCAGTGACATTTACGCCTTTGGGGCGACGCTGTATCACCTGTTGACCGGCAAGCCACCCTTGACGGCGCGAGAGCGCTTTCTGCAACCCGAACGGTTCGAACCGCCTCGCAAAATCAACCCGCGTATCCGTCCCGAAGTCGAACGGGCCATTTTGTGGGCCATGAGCCTGCATCCCGACGAGCGACCGGCCAACGTGCTGCAGTTGCGCGCCGCCCTCTTCGGGACCATGGCGCTGCCCCATTCCCGATGGCGCACTCCCACCCAGGTGCCCTGGAAACAGTACGCGGTGGATGTGGCGCTGCTGGTCCTGGCCATTTTGGGCGTCGCCATTGCGGTGTGGACCACCCTGGTGCGATGATGTTCGGGCTTTACCTCCACATTCCCTTCTGCCGCCAACGGTGTTCCTATTGCGATTTCAACACCTACGCGGGCATGGAAGCCTGGATGGGGCCTTACGTGCAGGCCCTGCAGGAGGAGATGGCCTGGGTCCGACGCCAGTACGGTGGACCCGTGCCGGTGGACACCGTCTATTTTGGCGGTGGCACACCTTCCCTGCTCCCTGTTTCCCTATGGGAAGGATTGTTTCGGGCGTTGCACACCCATTTCCAGGTGGCTGAGGGCGCGGAAATCACCGTGGAGGCCAACCCCGAAAGCGTGACCGAGGAAGGTCTCCGGGTGCTGCGAGGATGGGGCGTCAACCGGCTCAGCCTGGGGATGCAGGCCGTGCATCCTCAAGACCTGCGTTTGCTGGGCCGATTGCACGATTTTCCCGCGGTGATTCGGGCGGTGGCCCTGGCCCGAAAGGTGGGCTTTGAGAACTTCAATCTGGATTTGATTTACGGGCTTCCGGAGCAGCCTTTGGCTCGCTGGCAGAAGACCCTCACCTGGGCCCTGCGTTTGGCCCCCGAACACCTTTCCTGTTACGCGCTCACCCTGGAGCACGGTACACCCTTACAGGCCTGGGTGGCTCGGGGTCGGGTTCCCGAACCCGACGACGACCTGGCCGCGGACATGTACGCGTGGACCCGGGAGGTCCTGGAGAAGGCGGGTTTCGTCCAGTATGAACTCTCCAACTGGGCCCGTCCAGACAGGGCCTGCTGGCACAATCTCAAGTACTGGCGCTGGGAGCCCTACCTGGGTTTGGGCGCGGGCGCGCATGGCTTTGCCGCGGGCGTGCGCACGGCCAACGTCCGGGCGCCCCAGGCTTACGTGCAGCGGCTCCTGAAGGCCCGCGAGCCCGTCCGGCCGTTCCCCTGGACCCCGGCTACGGTGGTGTATCACCGGGTGAGCCCCCGGGAGGCTGCGGAGGAGCTCATGTTCATGGGCCTGCGCTTGGTCCAGGAGGGTGTGCCCCGGGCCCGCTTCGAGCGAGTCGTGGGACGTCCGCTGGAAGACGTGTATGGTCCTGTCCTGCAGGAGCTGGCGCAAATGGACCTGGTGGTCTGGGACGCGCAGGGCGTTCGCCTGACCCCTCTATCCCTCCCGGTGGCCAACCAGGTCTTCGTGCGCCTGTTGGACCCGCCCCTGTCCGGGAACGGCCCCGGGACCATGTCGGACCGGCGTGCTTCCGGGCCCTCGGCGTCGTCCCCAACCGCGTTCCCGGCTGCTTGACGGGGCAGTGGTCCGGGAAGGACGCTGGCTCCGGAAAGGCCCATCCGTGTTCCCCGGCCATAACCCTTCCCGAAAAAAGCGAACGTTCGGCCGGGCGGCCGGGTTATAATGGACGGCGAGGTTTTCTTAGGACAGGAGTTGGACTGATGAGCATTCCCCATGTCACCGTGGAGACCTTTGAGCAAGAGGTGTTGCAGTCTTCCCTGCCCGTGTTGGTGGAATTCACCGCCCAGTGGTGCGCGCCTTGCCGCCAGCTGGAGCCCATCCTGGAAGAACTGGCGAAGGCATGGGAGGGGCGCATCAAGGTGGTGGCCTTCGATGTGGACCAGGCGGCCAACAACACCCGCTTCATGTTGAAGTATCGTATCCTGGGCGTTCCCACCCTTTTGCTGTTCGTGGAAGGAAAGGTGCGGGAGCGTATGACGGGTTTTCGTCCCAAGGGCGCGTTGGTCAAAAAGTTCGGCCGCTACGCCGAGAAGACGACGATGTAAGGTCGCCCGGCCCGCCCCTGAGCGGCGGTTGCTCCGGGCAAACCGTGGTCCGACCGTGGGTCGGGCCATCTTTCTTTCTGGGGCAGGGACCGTGAGTCTGGGCATCTTTTCACCCGTACGCCACTACCAGGTGGCCCTTCCGGAGTTCGAAGGGCCCCTGGACGTGTTGCTGCGCCTTATTGAGAAAGCCCAGCTGGACATCACGAAAATCGCCCTGGCCCAGATTACCGACCAGTTCCTGGCCTACGTGGAAACGCTCCAGGACCGTTCCCCGGAAGAAGTGTCCGCCTTCCTGGTGGTGGCCGCCCGGCTGTTGCAAATCAAGTCCGAAGCTCTGCTCCCCCGCCCGCCTCGACGGGAGGGAGAGGAAGAGGACCCGGGCGAGTTGCTGGTCCGGCAGCTTCGCCTCTACCGGCAATTCAAACAGGCGGCCGCCTGGATGCGGGAGCGCATGGACGCGGGCTGGCAGACCTATCCGGGTCCCGGCGTGACCATGCCCGCGCATCCCGCGTTGCTGGACCTGGAGGGGCTGACCCTGGATGAACTCCTCCGGGCTGCGCGTCGGTGGTTGCTTCCCAACCATCGCATGCCCCGACGGGTGCTCAAACTGACGTACATCCCCATTCGAGAATTGATGCGCTCCTTGATGGACACCCTGCGCCGGGCCACCCGGCTTTCCTTCTTCCACTGGTTGCGCCGGCGACCACGACGGGACCGGGCCCTGGTGGGCGCCGCGTTCCTGGCCCTGTTGGAATTGGTAAAACAGCGCCGGGTCGTGGCCCGGCAGACGGAGCTGTTCGGGGACATCTGGATTGAGCCCCACCATCCTCCATCCTCGGAGTAAGGAGGCGGAGCCATGGAATGGCAGACGGCGTTGATTCAGTGGATGGACCGTGTTCTGGCCTTCCTGCCCACGTTGCTAGCCTCCCTGGCGATTTTCGTGATTTCCCTGTACGCCGCGGGCTTCCTGGCCCGGATGGTGGGCGCGGTCTTGCGGCGTCGGGAGGTGGACCCGGAACTCACCTTGCTTCTGGAACGGGTGACCCAGTGGAGTACCATCGGCCTGGGCCTGCTCATGGCGTTGCAACAGGTCGGGTTCCAGGTCACGGCCTTCCTGGCCGGCCTGGGCGTGCTGGGCTTCACCGTGGGCTTCGCGCTTCAGGACATCAGCAAGAACCTGGTGGCCGGGGTCCTGCTCTTGCTCATGCAGCCCTTCGACATCGGCGACGCGGTGGAAGTGCAGGGGTATGCGGGTACGGTGGAGGACGTGGACCTGCGGGCCACCTCCATCCGCACCTGGGACGGACGCCTGGTCCTCATCCCCAATGCCGATGTGTTCACCAGTGTGCTGGTGAACCTCTCCAAAACGCCGCGGCGTCGGGTGGAGGTCCAGGTCGGCGTGACCTACGACAGCGACCTGGACAGGGTGGAAGCGGTGGCCCTGGAGGCGGTGCGTTCTCTGGAAGGGGTCCTGGAGGACCCCGAGCCCTTCGTCATTTTCCACACCTTTGGGGATTCGTCCATCAACCTGACGGTGTATTTCTGGGTGGACACCCAGGTTATCAGCCCCTTTGTGGCCAAGAGCCTGGGCGTGCGGGCCATTCACCGCGCCTTTGCCGAGGCGGGAATCGAGATTCCCTTCCCCATCCGCACGGTCTATCTCCATCGGGAGGAGGTTTAGTCGGTGGCCGCGGCGTTCACGTCCCATTCCACTCTGGTCATGAAGTTCGGCGGCACGTCGGTGGGGACGCCCGGGGCCATGGCCCAGGTGGCGAGCCTCATCGAGCGCTACCGGCAGGACTGGCCCCACATCGTGGTGGTCACGTCCGCGCTCTCCGGGGTAACAGACACCCTGTTGCGCACCGCGCGGAAGGCCGCTCAAGGCGAGATGGTCTCCCTGCGTCAGGCGCGCGCCGACCTGGAAACGCGGCACCGACGGGTGGTGGAGGCCCTGCTCCCCCAGGGCGTGCAAGACCCCGTGTGGTTCGTGATTCAGAACCGGTTGGATGCCTTCGTCCGCCTGGTGGAGGCCATGGCGGTGTTGGGAGAAGCCACCCCTCGGGGGCTGGACGCGGTCGCGGCTCTGGGGGAACGTATGAGCGCGCCCCTTCTGGCGCGGGTGCTGGAGGTTCGGGGCCTCCCCGCGGTGACCGTGGACGCGGGGGACCTGGTGGTCACCGACGCGCACTTCCAGGCCGCCCATCCCCTGGTGGAGCCCACCCGGCAGCGGATTCAGCAGCGCCTGGCGCCGTTGTTGGAAGAAGGACGCATCCCCGTGGTCACCGGCTTCCTGGGCGCGACGGAGGACGGCGTGACCACCACCCTGGGCCGAGGGGGCAGCGATTACTCCGCTTCCCTCATCGCCTCCTTGCTCCCCGCGGATGAGGTGTGGATCTGGACCGACGTCAACGGGGTGATGACTGCGGACCCCCGGCTGGTCCCCGAGGCCCGGACGGTGCCCCGGCTCTCTTACCGGGAGGTGGCGGAACTGGCCTATTTCGGCGCCAAAGTGCTCCATCCTAAAGCCATCCGTCCGGTCATCGAGGCCGGGATTCCCCTGCGGGTGCGCAACACCTTTGATCCCGACGGTCCTGATACGCTCATCCTGGCCCGGCGAGATGACGCGGAGCCCGGTCGCATCATGGCGTTGACGGTGATTCGGGACCTGGCTATGGTGATTGTGGAAGGCCGGGGGATGCTGGGCGTGCCGGGCGTGGCGGCCCGGACCTTCGCGGCGGTGGCCGGAACCAACACCAGCGTGCTCATGATTTCCCAGGCCTCTTCGGAGCAGAGCATATGCTTCATCGTGCCCCAGAACACGACGGGGAAGGTGGTTGCCGCGCTGGAAGAGGCCTTTCAGCAAGAATTGGCTCGCAAGGATATCGACCGCATCTGGGCTATGGAACCCGTGGCCATCATCACCGCGGTGGGTGAGGGGTTACGGAACACACCCGGCGTGGCCGGCCGAATCTTCGGCGCGCTGGGACAGGCCGGCGTGAACATCGTGGCCATTGCCCAGGGGGCTTCGGAGGTGGCCCTGAGCCTGGTGGTCGCCCAGGAGGACGTTCGGTCCGCTTTGCAAGCCCTGCATCCGTTGACCAGTTGACCAACAGGAGGTCCGTATGCGGCCCGTGGACCAGATGTCGTATGAAGAGGCTTTGAAGGAACTGCAGGACGTGGTGGAGACCCTGGAGCGTGGCGATCCATCCTTAGAAGAAGCCATGCAATTGTTCGAGCGAGGACGCGAGTTGTTACATCACTGCACACGGTTGTTGACCCAGGCCCGATTGAAATTGCGCCTGTTGACGGAGGTGGAGGAGGTCCCTGAAGACTTGCAGGCGTTCCTGCAAGGGGAGGACGGTGACGATGCGTGACAGTCTGCAACGTCTGCGCGCCTTGGTACGGAAGGAGATTCTGCAAATCTTGCGGGACCCCAATTCCCTGGTCATTGCCCTGCTCATTCCCATCATCGAACTCTTCCTTCTAGGCTACGCGGCCACGTACGATGTGCGCAATGTGCCTCTGGCCGTTTGGGACCAGGACATGCGTTCCGGAAGTCGGGCCCTGGTGGACGCGTTTCGCACCACCGATGCCTTTCGGGTTGTCCGATACGTGAATTCAGAAGGGGAGTTGCGTCGGGCCATCCACGCCGGCGAGGTGCGGGCGGCCCTGGTGATTCCCCCGGATTACACCGACCGGGTGCGGTCCACCGGTCAGGCGGCCGTGGCTTTCATCATTGACGGTTCGGAGCCCACCACCGCGACGCGGGTGCTTTCGGCCGCTCAGTTGATTGCCCAACATCACGGGATTGCCCTGCAAGTGGAGCGTATGCAGCGTATGGGCCTGCCGACCGTGGAGCCGCCCCTGGAACTGCGAGCCCGGGTTTGGTACAACCCCGACCTGGAAGACGCCTACTTCATGATACCCGGCCTCATCGGTACTGTCCTTTACGCCCTTACATCCATTTTGACGGCCACCTCCATTGTGCGGGAGCGGGAACGGGGAACCATTGAACAACTCATCGTCACGCCCATCCGCCCCTGGGATCTGGTGGTGGGCAAGCTGGCCCCTTATGTCCTCATCGCCTTTGTGGACACCCTGGAGGTCCTTTTCATCGGCTCGGTCTGGTTCGATGTTCCTATTCGCAGTCCACTGGGGTGGATTATCCTGCTCTCTGGCCTGTTCCTGGTAAGCGGTCTGGGCGTGGGTTTGTGGGCTTCGGCCATGGCCAAAACGCAACAGGAGGCCATGTTGCTCACCTGGATGACCTTCCTGCCTTCGATTTTCCTTTCGGGGTTCATCTTTCCTATTGAGGCCATGCCCCGAGCGTTACAAGTGATTTCCTACATCTTTCCCTTGCGGTACTACCTGGTCATCATTCGGACTTTGCTCCTCAAAGGCCTAGACTGGCAGGCCTTGATGCGGGACATCGTGGCCCTGGCTATCTTCGGCGTGTTCATCATGACCCTCGCGGCCCTGCGCTTCCGCAAGCGTTTGGATTAGGCTCATGTACAAAAGGTGTGCTTTCATCCTCCACTGGGCTTTTCTGTTAGAAATCGTGGTGTGGGGCGGCGAAGCCGCCCCATCACTTTTTTCCTTCTTTCGGTATTATGCTTGATTTTCTCCCTGGGCCAGCCGGTCGCGAATGCGTGCCAGAATGACGTCCAGGGCCACGGTGTTGAGCCCGCCCTCGGGGATGATGAGGTCCGCATAACGCTTGGAGGGTTCGACGAATTCCAGGTGCATGGGGCGCACGGTGTTCAGGTACTGTTCAACGACCATCTCTACCGTGCGCCCCCGTTCCCGTGTGTCCCGGGTGAGGCGGCGGATGAAGCGGATGTCCGGGTCGGTGTCCACATAGAGTTTCAGGTCGAAAAGGGCTCGCAATTTGGGTTCCACCAAAACCAGGATGCCCTCTACCAGGATGATGGGCCGGGGCTCCACCCGAATGGTCTCTTTTTTGCGGGAATGGGTGGTGTAATCGTAAATCGGGCGTTCGATAGCCTGTCCGGCCTTGAGGGCCTGGATATGCTGGATAAGGAGTTCGGTCTCCAGAGAATCGGGATGGTCGTAGTTTACGCGAGCCCGCTCTTCCGGGGGTAGATGGGAGAAATCCCGGTAATAGGCATCGTGGGGAAGGAAGGCGATGTGTTCCGGTCCGATGCGCTCCATAATGAGCCGGGCCAGGGTGGTCTTTCCGGATCCGCTTCCGCCGGCGATACCGATGACGAAGGTCATCCGCTGCCTCCTGGCAGGATGGGTACAGGGCTAGTGGTTTGCTGAATCCAGGCCTGCCACTCCTGGCGCAGGTTGGCGTCCTCCGCGAAGACGCCTCTCACCACCTGGGTGACCATGCGGGCCTGTTCTTTGCGCACACCCCGCATAATGGTGCACAAATGGGCGGCATCGATGGCCACGGCCACCCCCTGGGGTTGGATGATCTGCTCGATGAAATCGGCAATCTGTTCCGTCAGACGCTCCTGCACCTGCAGGCGTCGGGAGAACATGTCCACGATGCGGGGGATTTTGGACAGCCCGATGATTTTGCCGTTGGGGACGTAGGCCACATGCACGGTACCGAAGAAGGGCAGCAGATGGTGTTCACAAAGGCTGTAGAACTCCATCCCGCGCACCAGGACCATACCGTCGTAGTTACTGGGGAAGAGGGCCTCGTTGAGCAACTTAGCGGGATCCACCCGGTACCCTGAGGTCAGTTCGGCGAACATGCGGGCCACCCGGGTGGGGGTATCCTGCAGGCCTTCCCGCTCGGGGTCCTCCCCGATGAGTTCCAGCAAGGCGCGGATGTGGGGAGCAATGGCCTCGGTGGGCCAGTTGGAATCGACATGGGCACGTTCCCAGGACATCGTTGCATACTCCTGCAAAAGGTTTCAACCGACTGTCGCCCGCCGACGTGAACGCCGATTGCCGACGGCGGACCGCCGACTTTAAGATACCACCCAGCGGGCCAGAAGGGCCTGGATTTCCGGACGCGTCCGAAACCCCCGGGCCTGGGTGTGGAACCGCTGGGCCCACTGGCGCAAAGGCTGTCCCTGGAAGGGCCATTCGGGCACGACTTCGGCCACGGGGACCACCACATGCGCATATTGGAGCAGGTCCTTCATGGCCAGGACCTGGACCGGTCCTTCGGGCTCCTCCCGCCACAGCACCGGGTCCAGGTCGATGGTGCGGGGCGCGTTGGGGTCCTGGGTGCGAATGCGGCCCAGTTGGGCCTCGATACGACGCAGAACCATGCGCAAGCCGGGCAGCGCCCGGGAGGTTTCCAGCAACACCGCGGCGTTGAGGAACCAGGGCGCGCCCGGGGAACCGATGGGGGGTGTCTCGTAAACCTGGGACACTCTCAAGGGCCGCCCGGCCATGTCCTTCAGACTGCGCATGGCGCGGGGCAGGTTGTGTTCCGGCGCGATGTTGGAACCCAGGGCAATGACTACCAGAGCCATAGCAACGACCTTCGTCTTCAAGAGGTTGGAGGCGACGAGGTTTCGTCGTGGTAATCCTCGCGGGTGCGGAGGATGCGCACACCTGCGGAACGGGCGAAACGCAGCGCGCCCGGCTTCTCCACGCGGACTTCTACCTGTGGGACGCCGAACTCCAGGATGCACACCCGGGCGATTTCCTCGGCCAGTTTCTCCACCAGATAGAACCGGGAGCCTTCCACCAGTTCAATGATGCGCTTGGTGATGGTGCGGTAGTTGAGCGCGTCCCGGATGTCATCGGTGGTCCCGGCGCGGCGGGTGTCCGTATAGAGACGAAGATTGATGACCACGTCCTGGCGGTCCTTGCGTTCCCAGTCGTGAATGCCGATGATGGTGCGGAGCAACAGGTCGTGGATTTCGATCACGTCGCGCATGGATGGCCCTCTCCTGAATGTGGGTTCATCCCCTCAGACGAGTGGAAAGAGGGATTTCTTACCCGTGAACCAGATGCGCGCCCGCGTCCACGAACAGGACTTCCCCCGTGACCGCGTCGTTCTCCAGTAAGAAGAGCAGGGCCCGGGCGATTTCCTCGGGATGCACCGGGCGTCGGCCCGGCGTGCGCTCCACCAGGCGTTCCAGATAGGCCTCGTCCTTGCCCGGTGGGGGGAGCACCGCGCCCAGGGCCAAAGCGTTTACCTGGATGTGAGGCGCGAGTTCGTGCGCGGCCATTTGGGTCAGGGTAAGCAGTCCGGCCTTGCTGATGGTATAAGCCAGATGGTGGCGTCCAGGATACACGGCCCGCCAGTCCGCGATGTTCACCACCTTGCCCGGCCCCTGTCCGACCGCTTGAGCAAAGGCCTGAATCAGCAGGAAAGGCGCCCGCAGGTTCAGGGCCATGTGGCGCTCCCAGTTGTCTAAGGTGGTGTCCCGAACCCGTCCGGGGAGGAACACTGCGGCCGAGTTTACCAGAATGCGGGGGAGGTCCATGGCCTGACGCACGTCCTCCAGCAGTCGAGCTGGGGCCTCGGGTTGCGTCAGGTCCGCCTGAAAGGCCTGGGCCTGAACGCCCATGTCCCGGGCCAGGGCCACGGTCTCCTGAGCGGCTTCCGCGGAGTGGCCGTAGTGCACGGCCACGTTCACACCGGCCCGGGCGAGGGCCAGGGTGAGGATGCGTCCAACCCGGCGGGCACCGCCGGTCACCAATGCCAGTTGTCCCCGGATATCCATGAACCCGTCTCCTTTTCCCTGGGATGGGCTTGCGGTCCGTCGGGTCACCGCGCGAGCAGGTCCCGCAGCGCGTCTTCCAGATAGGGGAACTGGAACGCGAAGTCGGCCTCCTGCAGGCGTTTCGGCACCGCGCGGATGCTGGCCAGCAGCGCGATGGCCATTTCCCCCAGGACCAGCCGCAGTACCCATGTGGGCACCCAGAACCAGGTGGGCCGACGCAGTAGGCGGCCCAGGGTGCGCACCAGTTCGGCGTTGGTCACCGGTTCGGGCGCGCAGAGGTTGTACGGCCCCCGGATGTCCTCCCGGTCCAGGAGGAAGAGCATGGCCCGCACCTGGTCCTGGATGTGAATCCAGGGCATGTAAAAGCGACCGGAGCCCAGAGGTCCGCCAACGCCCAGGCGGATGGGCAGTAGCAACCGAGGCAGGGCACCTCCCCGGGTGCTGAGCACAATGCCCGTGCGTAGAATCACCCGACGAGTGCCCAGCGCCTCCACCGGTTGGGTGCTGGCTTCCCAGTCCACACACAATCGGGCCAGGAAGTCCTCCCCCGGTGGGGCGTCTTCCGTCAGAACCTGGTCCTCGCGGTCGCCATAGTACCCCACGGCCGAGGCTTGCAGCAGGACTTGGGGTCGCGAGGCGGCCTGTTCCCAGGCCTGGGCCAGGGCCCGCCCGGCATGGACCCGGCTTCGATAGAGTTCTTCCTTGCGCTTGGCCGTCCAGCGTCGTTCCCCGATGTTCGCTCCCACCAGGTTGACCACGGCGTCCGCGTCCTCCAGCCAGGGTCGCAGGTGCTCCGGGTCGGGGCGCCAGGGGGCCAGCGTGACCTCGGGTGGGAAATCTGAACGGCGCTTTTCCGGGAACCGGGTGAATACCACGACTTCGTCGCCTCGGGCCAGCAAGGCCTGGGTCAGGGCCCGGCCAATGAGGCCGGTGCCCCCGGTGATGAGCACCTTCATGCGCGTCCCTCCTGATGCACCTGGTCGGGAAGCATGGGTGCACTCAAAAGTTGCCGAAGTGGGAGAAAAGATGGTGCCGCTTTGGAAAGGCACCCAACGTTTCGCACAGGTCTGTCTGGGTCCGGGACCCCGAATGAAGAGAGAGATAATGTGGCAAGCGGCTCCGCCGCTTGCCACATTATCTCTTCTTTACTCCTGCGGTCCAGGGCCTGGTCAGACCTGTGCGTTCCAAAAGGAAAAGGCCCGCTTGCAGAGGTGGTCCAAACTTTCGGTCCATAATAAAGGACCGGCTGATTTCGGCAACATTTGCATGCACCCGGAAGCATTGCCACGCGTCCTCAAAAGTCCACAGGCGAAATGGCGGCTCCTCAGATTGTAGCATAGGAGGAAAGGCGGAGGTAACATGACAGCGACGAAGCCTCTGTCATGTTACCTCCGCCTTTCTTTTGTCGATCCCGAACTCACAAAGCCTTCCACGGAACCGATGGTTCCATGTACTGAGATAATTCGGAAAGGCTCGTTAAACCCATCTCGGCAAATCGTGAATTGTTCTGCATGGCACCGGGAGAGGGAAATAAATGGATGCAGCGGCGAAGCCGCCGCTGCATCCATTTATTTTTCTGCTTTCAGCCCCGCGTCCGATCAGGACTGTGCGAGATATGCGGAAGATAACTTCAGGCTTGAATCTGGGAAGATATGGGTATGCGACAGCACTCTGCATCAGTGGACACCCTTTGATGGCCCTGTTTCCCGGTATGCTACAATAAAGTCATTCCAGGGGAGGGTGATGGATGAGCCAGGACGCGGTGGTCCACTGGTTGCGTCAAATCCACCTATTTTCGGGATTGAGCGAAGATGAAGCCCGTACCGTGTTGGTTCATAGTATACGGGAGGAGTACGAAGCCGGTCAGGTGTTCCTGCGCCGGGGGGACTGGGATGACCACCTGTATGTGGTGTACGAGGGCGAGGTCTCGCTGTGGGTGTACGATGCCCAGGGTGAACGCCAGGGCTTGGGGAGGTGCATTTCGGGGGATTACTTCAACGTGGAAGCGGCCGTCTGGGGCGGAGAAGCGGAGGTTTACGCACGGGCCCTGCGGCCTTGTGTGGTGTACAAAATTCCCCGCCCGGTGCTGGACTACGTCAAGGAGCAGGACCCGAAAGTCGCACCCTTGTTCGAACTGGTGGCCCGGGCCCGGGAGCGGGGCCGGGTCCGTCGGCCGGCCTGGTTGAAGCCCCACGAGCTGCTCACCCTGTACGAACGTCCTCACAAGATGGCCTTGGTGTACCAGATGGGTGCGCCCTTGATGGTGGCCTGGTTGGGGGTGGCCTTTTGGGCCTGGTGGCTCTTCATGCCCACCTTTGAGGTGTTGATTTGGGCCGGGGCCACGGTGATTCTGGGCGCGTTCTTGTGGGCGATTTACCTGGTATTGGAATGGCGCAACGACGTCGCCGTGGTGACTTCGTTGCGGGTGGCGTATGTGGAACGGGTGGTCCTGGTCTATGAATCGCGCCAGGAAATCCCCCTGCACATGATTGTGGCCCATGAGGTGTACACCAGTTTCCTGGACCGGGTGTGGGGGATGGGGGACGTCATCGTGCGCACCCAGGGGCCCAGTTTGCGTCTGCCCCACGTGCCCAAGCCCGAAGCCTGGGACCGGGTGCTCACGGACTATCGAAAGCGTCACTTGCGGCGTCGGTACGTGGAAGAGGAGGAGCGGGTGGAACGCGCGCTGCGCGAGCGCCTGGAACTTCCCCTGCCCGAGCCTCCCAAACCCGCGCCGGCCCCGGAGCTGGAGGAACGGGCCCAACCCCTGCCCTGGTGGGTGGCCCTGTGGCATACCCTGTTTGGCGCCCGGGTGGAGGAGGGGAGCATCATCACGTACCGCAAGCACTGGTACTTTCTCCTGCAGGGGGGATGCTTCCCCATCCTGGCCTCCGTGGCCGCCCTGATGGTGGCCCTGCTCCACTGGGTCGGGGTATGGAAGATTTTCTCCCTGTCCACCGTGACTATTCTGGCGGGTCTGACGTGGATTTTCGCCTTCATCCTTTTCCTGCTGGCCTACTGGGAGTGGCGCAACGACTACTACCAAATCACCGACACCCAGCTGGTGGATTTCAAGAAAATCATCCTGGGTCCGGAACAGCGTCACACCGCGCCGCTAACGGAGATTCGCAGCGTGGATTACGAGCATCCGGGGTTCCTGGCCCGGCTCCTCAACTTCGGCAACGTGTACATTTACACGGGTGGGGATGAGCCCCTGGTCTTTCAGGACATCGCGAATCCCGCCCAGGCCCAGTACGACATCTTCCTGCGTCTGGACCATCTCCAACGACGTCGGGAGATGGACCAGTGGGCGCGAGAACGGCAGCGTTTCATCGAGTGGCTGGCCACGTATCACAAACTGGCCCGGGAGGCCTTCCGTCCGCCCTCCGGGCCTTCCCCGTCCGGCTCCTCTTTCCCTTCCAGAGGACAGGAGCACCCTTCCGAGCCCTCTTCCGAATCCGAAGAAGAACCGCCGTGGGCAGTACCACCGCCTTTCCCACCGGGGTGATGAGGGAGGGAGAACTTTTACCAATTCTCGCAACGGCAGCAAAGGCGGCCACCTATGTTGGGTGTGCAAAACCTGTCGGCGTCCCTTTGGTCCGACGACCGGCACGGGCATGTATCGTCTGCGCATGCTGCCTGAAGAAATTGCCCGGACGTTGCTTATCGTAATGCGTTGGGGTGGTTTTCGGGCAGATGAGGAGC
>WFUL01000183.1 GCA_015484985.1 Anaerolineales bacterium
GGTGGGGAAAGAGACATTTTCCCTGCTCCCGATCGGGGTGTTTCCAGTATACCGAAAATTGCCCGCGGTCAGTATCGCGCCTTTTCCTGCTTACTGTGATTAACATCAGGCAGCCGAAGCTACCGCCCCGTGGAGGGGTTTCCTACCGGCTCTCGCCTTCCCCCTGCGGGTTCTGTATCGGTTCCTGGATGCCGGCGATGCCGCCCGCGTGGCAGCGGGTGCACAGCACGTTCTGATGGCAGGTGTAGCACACCTGGCCGCCCCGCTTGCGGTACTCCTCCGCGTGGGTGTAGACCATGTCCGGTGGGTGAGAGAGGTTGTGGCAGGCGCCGTTGTTGCAGAAGCCCTGACCGTGGCATTGATAGCATTCCTGGCGCTCGTCCTCGGTGACGGAGCGATGTTCGATGGTCCAGCGAAAGTCCGCGTGACTCTCGGGCACCGGACCCACAATCACCGGGGCCTCCACCAGGAGCTCGTCGCCCTTGGCCACGATGGGTACGGTGTGACACAGGTTGCACTTCACGCTGATGGCGTCCTTCACGTTGCCCGCCTCGTCCACCTGCACGTGCTTGCCGTCGTGGCAGCGGAAGCAGCCCAGGAAGGGGTCGTGATGGCCCAGGTTATCGGGATAGGTGCGCCAGTTCAGGCGCATGTCCGGGAACTGGGTCTCCCGGAAGAGGCGCTGGATTTCGCGAATGGCCTGTTCGATTTCCTGGCGCCGGGTTTCGTACACCTGGGGGTAGTTGGTGCGGTAGAAATCCCGCAATCCCTCGATGGCCTGCAGTCCTTCCTTTTCCGTTTCGTACAGGGGAGTGAGGAGTTCCACCGCCTTGGCCCGGATGTAGGGCAGGTCCCGGGAGATGCGCCCCTGGGCAATGGCCCTGTCCACCACGTCCTGGGGCTGGGGGATTTCATGAGCCGCGCGGTTGTGGCAGTCGATGCAGTCCATGAGGCGCACCCGGCCCTCCTCCCAGGCCTTCTCCACGAACGCGGTACGGGCGATGTTGAGCATGTCCCGAGAGAAGTACTCCTTCATGGAGCCGTCGGGCTGGCGCACGCCCACCCACAAAATCACCTGCCGTTGGTCGTCCGCGGGGATGTAGTACACCTCGTTGGTCACGTGCCAGTGAATGCCCTGGGTGACGCCGGTGCTCTCCTGCCAGCCACCCATCTTCAGGATGAGAGAGATTTGTACCGGCGTGTTCTCCTCGTTGTTTTCATAGCGCCGGATGTGCTTGATGATGTTGTCGTTGAAGCTCCAGGGTGCATGGCACTCTTCGCAAATTTCCCGGGCGGGCCGAAGGTCCTCAATCGGGCTGGGGATGGGCCGATGGTAGGTGTTCGTCAGCACCATGTAAATTTCCCGCAGCCCGTCGATTTTCGACTTCACCCAGAAGGACGCGCCCGGACCGATGTGACACTTCACACATTCCACGTTGGCGTGCAGGGATTCCTGGTGGCGGACGTATTGGGGATTGACCGTGTGACAGGTGGTGCCGCAGAACTCGATGCTTTCCGTGTAGTGGTAGGCCTCATAACCGCCAATGAGCATCAAGATACCGGCGATGGTCAGCAGCGTGAGGAAAAGAAAAAACTTGCGACGTTGCCGCGGGTCGTTCAGGTCGATTTGAATGCGAGGCCATCGAGGACGCTTCCAGCGGGGAAAGGGGATGCGCCATCTTCGCCGCTTCTTGCGCTGAGCGTTGGATTGGGCTGCCTCCGCCATACAACACCTCCATCACGCGGGCCCTTCGGTTCATCGGCCCTTACTTCGGCTTCGCCCACGGTTCATCCCCACACAAAAATCGTTGTCTTCGTGTCTTACATTACGATGATAACAGTCAACCTGTTACCTCACCCTCGATTGTAACGCCTGACGGAGGTGACATAAGTCACATCTTCCCGCCTGGAGAAGACGGACAGCAGGGGATATGGAAGGAAGCGCACGTAAGGGAAGGGGGAGGGCTCTGGAGGCTTCAGGACTTCCGGCGCCAGACGGTGCCGTGGGGGGTGTCCTCCACCTGGATGCCCAGGCGGGCGAGGCCGTCCCGGATGCGGTCGGCCAGGGCCCACATCTTCTGCCGGCGCAGTTCCTGGCGCACTTCCAGGAGGAGGTCCACGAAGGGCGCGATGTCCCCCGTGGCCGGGCCTTCCGGCGTGAGGGTGAGGCCGAAGACGCCGGCCAGTTCCAGCAGGGTGGCCTGGGCCTTGCGCAGTTGCGCGTCGGTGGCGCCCGCGTCCCGGGCCTGGTTGATGTGACGCACCAGGGTGAAGAGGGCGGCCAGCGCGGCCGGGGTGTTGAAGTCGTCGTCCATGGCCTCCTCGAAGGCCCGGCGGGCTTCCTCGGCTTGATGGTTCAGTTCGTGCACCCTGGCCGCGTCCAGGCCCGGCGCCTGGGGGAAGGCCGGTCGCATGCCGCCCCGAAGGCGTTCCAGCGCGGCCTCGGCCTGGTGCACGGTGGCCTCGTTGAAGAGCAGGGGGCGGCGGTAGTGGGACTGCAGCACCATCATGCGCAGCACGTCGGCCTCGTGTTCCTTGAGGAAGTCGTCGATGGTCACGAAGTTGCCTTCGGACTTGGCCATTTTCGTGTCGCCCACCATGAGGAGGCCGTTGTGGAGCCAGTAGCGCACGAAGGGGGTCTTGCCCGTGTAGGCTTCGCTCTGGGCGATTTCGTTCTCGTGGTGGGGGAAGATGAGGTCCTGACCGCCGCCGTGGATGTCAATCTGCTCCCCCAGGTGGTGGAGGTTCATGGCCGAGCACTCGATGTGCCATCCGGGGCGTCCCGGTCCCCAGGGAGAATCCCAGGAAGGTTCGCCCGGTTTGGCCGCTTTCCAGAGGGCGAAGTCCGCGGGATGCTTCTTGCGGGGGTCGGGCTCGATGCGGAAGCCCTCCTGCAGGTCCTCCAGCCGACGACCGGAGAGTTTGCCGTAGTCGGGCTTTTGGGGCACATGGAAGTAGACGTCCCCACCTTCCAGCACATAGGCGAAGTTCTTCTCGATGAGGCCTTCCACGATGCGCACAATCCAGGGGATTTCCTGGGAAACCCGCGGTTTCACGTGGGGCTGCAGCAGACCCAGTTCCCGGATGTGCCGTTCGAATTCCTCGATGTAGTGTTCGGCCAGGGCCATGGGGTCCTCGCCCAGTTCCCGGGCCCGGCGGATGATTTTGTCGTCCACATCGGTGTAGTTCATCACGTGGCGCACGGTGTAGCCCCGGTACTCCAGGTAGCGCCGGATGATGTCGTAGACCATGACGGACATGGCGTGGCCCAGGTGGGCCTTGTCGTACACCGTGGGGCCGCACACGTACATGCGGACCACGCCGTCCTCCAGGGGCTGGAAAGGTTCTTTCCGCCGGGTCAGGGTGTTGTACACCTGGATGGCCATGGTCGTCTCCTCCCGAGGGCGAGGGGTTGGGGGATACCTGCGGCTACGAAGCCGTGGGTCCTTCCGGGGTCTCCATAGGCCGGGCGAAGATGATGCGGCCGCCCTGGGTGGGCAGCACTTTGGTTACCGTGACCTGAATGGTCTGGCCGATGTAGGGACGGCCCTGTTCCACCACCACCATGGTACCGTCTTCAAGGAAGGCCACGCCCTGATCCGCACCCTTACCGGACTGCACCACGTCCAGGGTCAAAAGATCGCCGGGGATGACGGGCACCTGGAGGGCCTGGGCCAGTTCGTGCAGGTTGAGGGCCTGTACCTTCTGAAGCCGGGCCACCTGGGCCAGGTTGTAATCCGTGGTGATGACGGGGGCCTCCAGACGACGGGCCAGGCGCACGAGTTTTTCATCCACTTTGTCTGCATCCAGCACGTCCACGTCGGAGATGAGCACGCGGGGGCGCTGGAGTTGCTGCAATTCCGCCAGGTTCTCCAGGCCCCTGCGCCCCCGACGGCGCTTGTGGGGCTCGTCGGAGTCCGCGATGGCCTGGAGTTCCTGAAGTACAAAGCGGGGGATAAGGAGGATGCCTTGGGGGAAACCTAAGCGGGCCAGAGCCAGCAAGCGGCCGTCGATGAGCGCGCCTGTGTCCACCAGATAGTAGGGCTCCTTGGGGGAGAACCCCATACCGCCTTCGTACCGGCCCTGGAGCAGGGCCCATACGTCCCGCTGGCGGGTGAGGAAGAGCATCACGCTGGAATAGGTGATGAGGCCGGTGAGGATAGGCGCAGCCAGGCCCCGTACCCAGGGCAAGGGGATGAGCCACAAGGGAATGCTGAGCAGAGCACTGATGAGCAGGCCGAAGAACAGACCCGCGAGACCGGTAAATAACACCGGCGCGGGGAGCTGGGCCACCCACTGGCGGATGGCCCGGGCCGGGCGGGTGGTGAAGTACGGCGTAAGGATAAGGCCAATCATGAAGCCCAGCAGGGGGAACAATAGCCGGGCCGGCGCGTTCATCATCTCAGGGTACCGCTGGTCCAGGTATAATCCCGCCTGAAAGCCCAGTCCGAAGCAAACCAACGCCCCTACAA
>WFUL01000184.1 GCA_015484985.1 Anaerolineales bacterium
CCCCCGTAGAGGCCGCCCTCCCGGTGAGGGCGGCCTCGTTCATTACCCATCTTTGCAAATCTCGCATGGTCCTAACCGGGCATGGGGCCGCAGGTGGAAAGATAAAGTGATGCAGCGGCGGCGAAGCCGCCGCTGCATCACTTATTCCTCCCTTCCGGTCCTGAATCCGGTCAGGGCTACGCGAGATTTGCAGGAAATAACTTCGACTTGGGCCTTGCAAGATATGGATCTGCGACAGTACGGAGATGGGCTTGGCGAACCCAACCGATAAGCCCTTCACTTTAGGTGCGATACGAGGTAGCGCCTGAAATTGGATATGCCATAGGCGACAGCGTGCCTGTCCTGTTGGTCTCTCCTCCATCCCCGCGTATAATGGGGGCATGGAGCCCCGACGCAGTTGGGGTATCTCACCAAGACCACGGGAGGAAGGATGCATACGTACATCGCCACCATCAATGGCCAGGAATATCGGGTGGAAATCCTCGGCGAAGGCAAGGTGGCCGTCAATGGGAAGGTCTACGACGTAGACTTTCGCCCTATCGGCGAGCAATCCCTGTATTCCCTCCTGGCCTCCGGACGTTCTTATGAGGCGAACATCGTGTTCATGGACGGTGCCTGGGAAGTCCTGTTAGAAGGCGTGCTGTACGTGGTCCAGGTGGAGGACGAACGGGAACGGCGTCTGCGCGTCCAGGCCGGCCGGGAGCTGGCCTCTCAGGTGTTGATTCGGATCAAGTCGCCCATGCCGGGCTTGGTGGTCGACGTTTTGGTTCGGCCGGGCGACGAGGTGGACAAGGGTCAGGTGCTGTTGTTGCTGGAATCCATGAAGATGCAGAATGAAATCCGGGCGCCGCGCAAAGGCACGGTGTTAGAGGTGCATGTGGAACCCGGCCAATCCGTCAATCAGAACCAGGTTTTGGTGGAACTGCAATGAAGCACGCTTCCCTTTTGGAACAGGAGGCGAAATTTTGGGTTCCCGACCTGGAGGCCTTCCGGGCCCATTTGGAAGCCCAGGGCGCCCAACCGTTGGCTCCTCGCGCGCACGAGTACAATTTGCGGTTTGATACTCTGGACGAGGACCTGACTCGGGAAGGGCGCGTGTTGCGCTTGCGACGGGATCGGCGGGCCACTCTGACCTACAAGGGGCCGGGTCACGCACAAGAAGGTCTGCTCATTCGCCAGGAACTCGAAATGGAAGTGCCGGATTTCGACCTGGCAAGGCGCTTTTTGGAGGCGCTGGGTTACCGGGTGGTGTTCGTTTACGAGAAGTTCCGTACGCTTTACCGCTTTGACGACGTGCTCATCGCTCTGGACGAAACCCCCATGGGCACGTTTGTGGAAATCGAGGGGCCCTCTCCTGAAGCGGTCCGGGAGGCCGCACGAGCGTTAGGCCTGAATCCGAGCATGGCCATTCCCCACAGTTACGCGTCCTTGTTTCGAGAGGTGCGGGAACGGTTGGGTCTTCCTGTGCGACACCTGACGTTTGAGGAGTGGGCGCATCGGAGTGTGGATTTGACCCGTCTGGGCTTGCGACCCGGATGGCAACCTGAGGCCCTGCCCTCATCGAAATGAACGCCTGCGCTCCCGGTTCGGAAGATGAGGACAAGTGCCATGCCGTTGCGTTTTTTGACCGCAGGGGAATCCCACGGGCCCGCTCTGGTGGCCATTCTGGAAGGGATGCCGGCGGGGTTGCCCCTGGACCCCAAGCAGCATGTCGATCCCGACCTGGCCCGGCGCCAGCAGGGCTATGGTCGTGGACCTCGGATGCGCATCGAGCAGGACCGGGCGCGCATCCTGAGTGGTGTGCTGGAGGGGAAGACCACGGGCGCGCCCATTGCCCTTCTCATTGAGAACCGGGACCATGCCCGGTGGAAGGGTCGGGCTGTGGAGCCTTTTACCACTCCCCGACCGGGCCACGTCGACCTGGCTGCGGCCCTCAAGTACGGTTACACCGACCTGCGGCCCGGACTGGAGCGGGCGTCGGCCCGGGAGACCGCGGCCCGGGTGGCCGTTGGGGCCATTTGCAAGCACCTGTTGCGTCAGTTTGGGATGCGGGTACAGGGGTACGTCGTGGCCATCGGTCCGGTGCGGGCCCAAGTGGACGGTATCCCCCTGGAGGAGCGGGGGACCCAGGCCGAGGCCTCACCGGTGCGCTGTCCGGACCCCAAGGCGTCTTCGGCCATGGAGGCGGCCATCCGGCAGGCCATGGACGACCGGGACACCCTGGGCGGCGTCATCGAGGTCGTGGCCTGGCCGGTGCCCCCGGGCCTGGGTAGTCACGTGCACTGGGACCGACGTCTGGACGCCCGGTTGGCCGCCGCGGTGATGAGCATCCAGGCCATCAAAGGGGTGGAAATCGGCGACGGGTTCCGCCTCGCCTCTTTGCGGGGAACCCAGGCCCACGACGCCGTCCGGCGCACAGACCGGGCGGTGACCCGTCCCACCAATCGGGCCGGTGGCATCGAAGGGGGCATCAGCAACGGGATGCCCATTGTGGTGCGCGCGGCCATGAAGCCCATCGCCACGACGCTGACCCCTCAGGAAACCGTGGACCTGGCGACCAGTGAACCCACCAAGACCCAATACGAGCGCTCGGACTTCTGTCCGGTGCCACGCGCGGTGCCCGTGGTCGAGGCTATGGTGGCCTTTGTGTTGGCCGATGCCCTTCTGGAAAAACTGGGAGGGGATACCCTGGACGAGCTGCGGGAACGCTTCGCCCGGCTGCCCCGGGGCCGTCTGGACGATTTCCACCTGGATGGACAGCCCCATACCTTCTGGCCAGGAGAGTGACGTCCCATGCCCCACGACGCGCCCGAACACGTCACCGTTTGGGAGTATCTCAAGGCACGGCTGGCACGCCTCTGGCCGGGCCTGCCCCGGGCGTGGGCCTGGTCGCAAGAGACCTGGGACCGCTGGGAGGAGGCCCTGCGTCGAGGGGAATCCGTTCCTCAAGCGGAACCTTCGGCGTCGCCTGCGGAACCCCGGCCAGCCGCCCACCCACCGAAAAGTGCCGCGCCTTCGCGTCCCCGGCCCGGGGTGCCGTCCCGTCCGGGAAGCGCCTTTCCCTGGCGGGCGGTGCTGGCCCTGGGATTGGCCTTGTGGGCCCAGGCGTTGCTCCAGCCACCCCGGCGGGCCTGGCTCCCCGGCCTGGTGTTCTACGGGCTGGCTTTGGCCCTGTGGGTATTGCATCTGGTCAGGGAAGGACGGACTGGAGCCTCCCAACCGGCCCTGGAGACGCAACCGCCCCCCTTTGTCGTGCGTACGGGGTATTTGCTGGTGGGGATTCCCCTGGCGGTGGCCGCTTTCTTGCTTTTCGGAGGCAATCGCTATACCGGGTTGAATCTGTTGTTTTGGGCGGGCAGTTTGCTGTGCTTTGGCCTGGCCTTCTGGCCCCGTTCCCTGGGCGACATCCTCGGAGAGAGCTACCGGGGCCTCCGCCGTCGTTCCTGGCAATTCACCCTTACCCCGACGATCGTCGCCCTTCTCCTGGCCCTGGGTGTGGCCGTGTTCTTCCGGGGGTATCGGCTGGCCCAGGTGCCTCCCGAGATGTTCAGCGACCACGCGGAAAAGCTGTACGATGTGATGGACGTGCTGGACGGCCAGTGGCGCATCTTCTTCCCCCGGAACACGGGCCGGGAAGACTTCCAGATGTACCTGCCCGCGCTCATGGCCCGCCTGTTCGGCACGGGCATTTCTTTCATGAGCCTGAAATTGGGCACCTTCTTCATGGGCCTGTTCATGCTGCCCTACCTTTACCTCCTGGGCAGGGAGCTGGGGCATCCCTGGGGCGGGGTGCTCGCGGTGCTCCTGGCAGGGATGGCCTACTGGCCCAACGTGCAGGCCCGGGTGGCCCTGCGCTTCATCCTGTACCCGGCCTTTGTGGCCCCAACCCTGTACCATCTGCTGCGGGCTTTGCGCACCCATCGCCCGCAAGACTACCTCCTTGCCGGGGTTTTTCTGGGGTTGGGACTCCACGGGTACTCCCCCTTCCGGATGGTACCCCTGACCGTGCTCCTGGCCGTGGGGATGGCCCTGGCTGCGGCGCCTCGGGTGCAGCGGACCCGCATCCTGCAGGGGTTCACCCTCCTGGTGCTGTTCTCGTTCCTGGTGTTCCTCCCTCTGTTCCGTTACCTGTTGCAGTATCCCCACATCTTCTTCTACCGGGGCATGACCCGTCTCGGCCAGCTGGAGCGCCCCTACCCGGATCACCCGTTGAAAATCTTTCTCCAGGAGACCTGGCAGGCCTTCATCATGCCCTGGTGGGATAACGGGCAAATCTGGGTCCATTCCGTGCCCGGTCATCCCGCGCTGGCCGTGGTGAGCGCGTCCTTGCTGGCGTTGGGGTACGTCTGGGCCCTGGTGCGCTTCGGGCGAACCCGGGATTGGCGATGGGTCTTTTTGGTGCTCAGTGTGCCTTTTTTGATGCTGCCCTCCATCCTTTCCCTAGCCTTCCCGGAGGAAAATCCCTCCCTGAACCGCTCCGCGGGCGCGTTGGTGCCCATCTTCCTCCTGGCGGGTCTGGCCCTGGAGGTCTGGGCACGGTCCTTGTGGACCTGGGCCGCCTCCCGGACGGGACGTCGGCTGCTCGTGGGAGCCTTTCTGGCTGCCCTTCTGGTGCTGGAAGCCCAGCACAATTACGACCTGGTCTTCCGCCGTTATGCCTACGAGTTCCGCCTCAGCGCCTGGAACACCTCGGAACTGGGGGCGGTCATTGGGGGGTTCGCGCGCTCCATCGGCACCCCGGAGCGGGCCTGGGTCGTTCCCTACCCTCACTGGGTGGATACCCGCTTGGTGGGCATCCGGGCCGGCTTCCCTCGGCGGGATTACGCGTTACCCCGAGACCAGCTGGAGGATACCTTGGCCGTGCCCGGTCCCAAACTCTTCCTGTTCAAGCCCGACGACCAGGAGACCCAAGCCCGCTTGCAGGCGCTCTATCCCCAGGGGCGCCTCTGGCGCTACCGGTCGCCCACGCCCGGCAAGGACTTCATGATGTTCTTTGTGCCGTAGAACCGACAGAGAACCTGTGCGAGACCCAAGATTGAAGTTATTTTCAGTATATCTCGCGTAGTCCTATCCGGGCACAGGACCGCAGGAAGAAAAGTAAATTGATGCAGCGGCGAAGCCGCCGCTGCATCAATTTATTTCCCCTCCTTCGGCCCCATGTCCGGTCAGGACTATCTACAGCTTGCAGAGATTGGTCTGGCTGGCCCATCTAATACCAACTCGTCTGCCAAGTGTGACAATGGAAGGAAGTTCGGCACAAAGGGCGACCCAGCCATGGGATGATGCAACCCGATGTCCGTTCGCACCCTCTCTTTTCC
>WFUL01000185.1 GCA_015484985.1 Anaerolineales bacterium
AGATAGACCTTCATCCTGCCAGTGCCTCTCCGGTTTTCCAAGACGACGCACAAGGATTATACAAGAGAAGAAAGCAAACAAGCGGCGGCTCCGACCGCTGCTTGTTTGCTTTTTCCTCGTGATCCTGGAGTCGCGGAGACCCATACGCACGCCCCAAAGGGTAGGGGAGGGCACCGCCCTCCCCTAATCCCTTCGTCAAAGTAGATGCTCTTCCAAGAAGTGGAGGATGGTGGTGTGCAGGTCCTCCAGGGTTTCGGGTTTTCGAAAGCCGTGGCCTTCGCCTTCGTAGAGGCGGAAGATATGGGGAACCCTGTTCCGACGCAGGGCCTCGACCAGCCTTTCGGTTTGATTTGGGGGAACCACTTTATCCTCGCTCCCCTGGAACAGGGCGATGGGCGTGCGGAGACGTTCTGCCTGGTACAGAGGAGACCAGGCCCGGTATTTAGCCGCGGCCTCGGGCAGGGAACCCACCAGACTGGCGGTATAACGGCGTTCAAACTTGTGGGTCTCGCGGTCCAGGGCAAAGAGGTCTGTCACGGGATACAGGGCAATGCCCACCCGGAAGACATCCGGATGGCGGATAAGGGTGTTGAGCACGGTGTAGCCTCCCGCACTACCACCCATAATGGCCAGACGACGGCCATCGGCCAGGCCTTCCTGGGCCAGGTGGCGGGCCAGGCTCACCGCATCCTCCACATCCACCTCCCCCCACCGACCGCGTAGCGCGAGCATGTAATCGCGACCATATCCGGTGGACCCTCGGTAGTTCAGTTCCACATAGGCATACCCTCGGCTGGTGAAGAGGGCAGCCTGGGCGTTGAAGTTGGCCACCCGTTGGGATGTAGGCCCGCCATGCACCGATACAATAGCCGGGGGAGGACTTTCCGCCTGGGCCCCGGTGGGCGGATAGTACAGGGCATGAACCGAGGCGCCCTCTTCGTTGACCCAGGTGATGGGCCTGGGCTCGGGAAGAACTTGGGGCGGCAGATGTTCGGAGGACGAACGGGCCACCACGGTGAAGGCGTCCTCGGACGCGGGATGTGTCGGTTTCCAGACCACCACCCGTTCGGGTATCCGCGGGGAAGAGGCCAGGAAGGCCACGCGCTGGCCGTCCCCGGCACCCGCCGGTTGTCGCAACCACGTGTAAGGCGCCGGGTCCATTTCCCGCACCGCGCCCTCCAGGTTGACTACCAGGACCCGGGTCCACCCCCGGCGGTTTTCCAGCACGACCAGGGTTTCGGCATCCAGCCAGGCGAAGGCCCGCAGGCCCTGCACCCAGGCGGGGGGCAATATGACCCGGTCGGTCACCATCGGACGTCGAGCGCTTGTGCTCAGGTCGTAAAGATAGAGGGTATCCAGGTTGTCTTCCTGCACCAGGTAGGCCAGGTAGCGGCCGTCGGGGGAAAACGCGGGCTGGAAGACAGGGGTGTCTTCGTCTCCGGCCAGGTGCTGCACATGGGTGAATTGTCCATAGTCCCAGCGGGCCAGCATCAGGCGGGTACCGTCCCAGGGCATCTGGGGGAAATCCCATTCCACCCAGGCCACGTAATCCATCGAGGGGTGCCAGGCCGGCTGCATGTAGAAATCCGCGCCTCGCGCCAGGATGCGCGGCCACTGGGAGCCGTCCGCGGGTACCGCTGCGAGCACATCCACCTCTTCATAGGAGTGCACGAAGAGCACCCAGTGGCCGTCGGGGGAAATGGTGGGTGCGGCGAACCCACCAAACGCGGGGGTGATAGGCCGGGGCAGGCCATGAGGCAGGTCCTGACGGTACAAGCGCCCGTTGGCCACGAAAACCACGAACCCAGGCCCCGTGCCGAAGTCACCGCCGCCGTAGCCCACACCGGGCCGCAGGCTCAGGTCTCGGAAGAGGTCTTGGGGAGCCTGGCCTTCCCAACTTCGAAGCAGGGTCTGCTTGCCCCGGCTTTCCGACCAGAACAAAACGCGACCCTCCGGGTCCCACTGCACATCGTTGAAACGGTACAGCGTGGCCAGAAAGCGGGGGGAGAT
>WFUL01000186.1 GCA_015484985.1 Anaerolineales bacterium
TTTGGCAACGTGCTCACCTCCCTGGGGACCTTCCATCCCGAAACCGGGGACGTGTGGCGCTTTCGCCCCTGGCAGGGGGAGGGCGAAGAACGCCGCCTCCGCCTTCGAGAACTGGAACTCCCTTCCGGTCGGACCCTTTCCTGGGTGCGCACCTTTGGCGACCTACCGGAAGGCGAACCGGGCTTCCTGGTCGGGAGCACGGGCTTGATTGAAATCGTGGTCAACCGGGCCAGCGCCCAGGACCTCCTGGGCCTGGAGCGGGGCCAGCCCCTCATCCTGCACGTGGAGGAAGTGGATTGAACGCCTCTCCCCAAATCGAAGTCCTGGCCCTCATCCCCGCGCGGGGCGGGTCCAAGGGCATCCCCCGCAAGAACATCCGCCTGTTCGCCGGGCATCCCCTCATCGCCTACAGCATCGCGGCGGGCCTGCAGGCGGAGACGGTCACCCGGGTCATCGTCTCCACCGACGACGAGGAAATTGCCGCCATCGCGCGCGAATACGGTGCGGAGGTACCCTTCCTGCGTCCGGCCCATCTGGCCCTGGACGATACCCCCGACTACCCCGTGTTCCTGCACGCCCTGCGGTGGCTGGAGGAACGGGAAGGGTACCGGCCGGACATCATCGTGCAATTGCGCCCCACCAGCCCCATCCGCCCGCGGGATTTGGTGGACCGGGGGGTGCGCCTGCTCCTGGAACATCCCGAAGCCGATTCGGTGCGCGCGGTGGTACCTTCGGGACAGAACCCCTTCAAGATGTGGCGCATCGAGGACGACGGCTACATGCGCCCCCTGTTGTCGGTGGAGGGCATCCCGGAACCCTACAACGCCCCTCGCCAGCGCCTGCCCCAGACCTTCTGGCAGACGGGGCACCTGGACGTGATGTGGCGCCGCACCCTGTTGGAGAAGGGCTCCATGACGGGCCAGCGGATTCTGCCTTTGCTGGTGGAACCTCGCTACACCGTGGACCTGGACAACCCCTGGGACTGGGAGCGGGCCGAGTGGACCGCCCTGCACCGGGATTTGGACATGGTCTGGCCTGGCCGTCGGCCGCGACCCATGCCCCAACGGGTGGACCTGCTGGTGCTGGACTTCGACGGCGTGTTCACGGACAACCGGGTCTGGGTGGACGAAACGGGCCGGGAAGCCGTGCTGGCCCACCGGGGAGACGGTATGGGCCTGGAGATGTTGCGGAAGGCGGGGATTCGCGCGGTGGTCCTCTCGAAAGAGACGAACCCGGTGGTCGCGGCCCGATGTCGCAAGTTGAACCTGCCCGTCTGGCAGGGGGTGGAGGACAAAGCCACCCTGCTGCGACGTCTGCTGGAAGAATGGCAGGTGGACCCCCGCTTCACTGTCTACCTGGGCAATGACGTGAACGACATCCCCTGCTTCCCCCTGGTGGGCTGGGCCGTAGTGGTGGCCGACGCGCATCCCCAGGCCAAACGGGCCGCGGACAAGGTCCTGCGCACGCCCGGAGGCTATGGCGCCATTCGGGAACTCGTGGACCTGATTCTCGCGCGGCATCACACCGCGGGAAGCCCTTGAGGGAGGGATGCACCATGCGCTTCCTCATCGTGGGCCTGGGTTCCATCGGCCGCCGGCACCTGCGCAACCTGCTGGCCCTGGGGCAGCGGGACATCGTGCTCTACCGCACCTTTCGAAGCACCCTGCCCGACGACGAACTCGCCGACTTCCCCACGGTGACCCGGCTGGAAGACGGGCTGGCCATGAAGCCCGACGCGGTCATCGTGGCCAACCCCACGGCCCTGCACATGGAGGTGGCCGTGCCCGCGGCTGAGGCCGGATGCGCCATCTTGCTGGAGAAACCCATCGCCCACACCCTGGAGGCCGCGCGGCCGCTGCAGGAAGCCGTGAGACGAACGGGCGCACGCGTGCTGGTGGGGTTCCAGTTCCGGTTTCATCCCACGTTGCGCCAGGTGAAGACCTGGCTGGCCGAGGGGCGCATCGGTCGGCCCCTGTACTTCCGGGCGCATTGGGGCGAGTATCTTCCCGACTGGCACCCCTGGGAGGACTATCGCCGGAGTTACGCCGCGCGGGCCGATTTGGGCGGCGGCGTGATTCGCACCCTGAGCCATCCCCTGGATTACGCCCGCTACCTGCTGGGAGATGGGGAGGTGGTCTGGGCCTTTGCAGACCACATCAGCGATTTGGAACTCCAGGGCGTGGAGGACCTGGGAGAAATCGGTCTGCGCTTCGCCAACGGCGCGGTGGGTACGGTGCATGTGGACTACTTCCAGCGTCCCCCGGCCCATTGGCTGGAAATCCTGGGCACGGGAGGGACCATCGCCTGGAACTACTACACGGGGAAGGCGGTGTGGACCCCTGCGCGGGGACAGGGGGAGGAAATCACCCTCCCCCAAGGCTGGGAACGGAATCACATGTTCCTGGAGGAGATGCGCCATTTCCTGGACGTGGTGCAGGGCCGGACCGAGCCCATCTGCACCTTAGAGGATGGATTGGAAAACATGCGCTGGGTGGAGAAAGCCTTGCATTTGGCGCAAGGGTGACTTGGAGGAGGTCCCATGATGCATCCCGATATCTGTCGCATGTTCGACCTGACGGGCCGGGTGGCATTGGTGACGGGCGGCGCGGGCTTGTTGGGCCGCCAGTTCTCCCGGACCCTGGCCGCGGCCGGCGCCCGGGTGGCCGTGCTGGACCTGCGGGCGGATGCGGCCCGCCAGGTGGCCGACGCCATCCAGCGCGAACTGGGCGGAGAAACCCTGGCCCTGAGCACGGACATCACCGACCCCCACCAGGTGGAAGAGGCTGTGGCCACCCTTCGAAGCCGATGGGGACGCCTGGATGTGCTGGTGAACAGCGCGGCCCTGGACCCCAAGGTGAGCGCGGAAGGGCAGGTGCAGGCCGCGGGCGCCTTTGAGGATTTCCCCCTGGATTTGTGGCGGCAGGCCCTGGAGGTCAACCTGACGGGGACGTTCCTCATCACCCAGGCCGTGGCCCGGTTAATGCGGGAACAGGGCAAAGGAAGCATCATCAACATCTGCTCCACCTACGGACTGGTGGGCCCGGACCAGCGGATTTATCAGAAGCCCGGACGGCCACCCCAATACAAGCCCGTGTACTACTCGGTCACCAAGGCCGCCATGCTGGGCTTCACCCGCTACCTGGCGGCCTATTACGCGGGCACCCAGATTCGGGTCAATGCCCTGACCCCGGGAGGCGTGTACAATCAGCAGGACCCCGATTTCGTGGAGAAGTACAGCGCCCGCACCATCCTGGGACGAATGGCGCGGGAGGACGAACTGAACGCCGCCGTGTTGTTCCTGGCTTCCGACGCTTCTTCGTACATGACGGGTGCGAATCTGGTCGTGGATGGCGGGTGGACCGCCTGGTGAAAGCAGACGAATAGGCCTCTCCCGGGAGAGGTGGTCATATATCCGTGCCTCAAGAATGAGATTCGTCATGGTATATTGGTGACCACGGTCATGTCCTCCCTGTGGTACGGTACAGACGAAGAACCAAGTTCCAGGGGAGGACGGGAAATGGTCAATACAGACCAGGTGCGTCAGATGATTGTGAACGAATCCGTGCTGATTGATAAACAGGGGATTGTCTCCCTGTACGAGGCCGTCCACAAGATGATGGGTTTTGGTCTGGGTGGGCTGTTGTACCGGGCAGGGAAAATCGGTGGGCATCAGGGTGCTAAGGTGCTGGCGGAGCGGCTGGGGTTGAAAAATGAGGCGCTCATCGAAGCGTTGGTTGTGGCTTTCAACACCTCCCGATGGGGCGAAGCGGTGCTGGAGCGCGAGCAGGATCTCTGGACGTTGCGTGTCAAGGAGTCTGTTCTGGGACAACACCTTCATAGCAAGAAACCGGTATGCCACCCCATCGCCGGATATTGGGCAGGATTTCTGGAGGCGGCTTTGGGACGGGCGGTCGAAGTGCAGGAAGTCGCGTGCATGGCCTCCGGTGCCCCTGAGTGCGTGTTCAAAGTCCACTTGAAGTAGAGAAGGAACCCATGTCC
>WFUL01000187.1 GCA_015484985.1 Anaerolineales bacterium
GGTACAATAGGTCCGATATCCTGGATCGAGCATGCGTGTGGGAGGCCCATCTTATGACGTGGTTTCAAGTTTTGCGCTTGTGGGAATGGCGCTGGGAAGTGATCCTTCCCCTGGTAGTGCTGGGCTACTTTTACTTTCGGGGATGGAAGCGGCTTCGGCAGCGGGGCAGCCAGAAAAGCGCCAGCCTTTGGCGCCTGACGGCGTACTGGACGGGACTTTTCTTGATTTTCCTGGCTTTGGTGTCCCCCATCGCTCCCCTCTCTGCATATCTCTTTTCCGTGCATATGGTGCAGCACATGTTGCTCATCATGTTTGCGCCGCCGCTGCTCTGGCTGGCCAATCCCATGCCGGTGTTCTTGTGGGCTCTGCCTCGGACCCAGCGCCGCCATTGGGGACTGGGTGTGTTCGGCCCCCGGGCAGCCTTTCGACGTGTCCTCAAGGCCTTGACGACTCGAAAAATTGCCTGGATGGCGTTCATCGCCATTTACATTGGATGGCATGACCCCAATCTCTACAGCCTGGCGCTGGCCTATCCCCGCCTGCACGATGTACAGCATCTCATGTACTTCTCGGCGGCTATGCTGTACTGGTGGCATGTCACGAATGCCGGTCCCCGCATCCACGGCCGATTCTCCTTCCCCTCGCGTTTGGTGTACCTGCTCAGCGCGGTACCTGTGAACATGGTCACTGGCTTGGCCATTGCCTTCGCCAAGGTACCAATGTACGCGTACTATCGCACTGTGCCCCGTTATTTCAGCCTGTCCGTTTTGGACGACCAGCGCCTGGCCGGTATGATCATGTGGATTTTCGGGAACATGATGCTCATCTATGCGGCCCTGGTCTTCATTGCTCGTTACATCTCTCAAGAGGAACGAAAAACCGCCCGCCATCCTTACCAGTTGGGCACCGAAGCCCAGATGCGCGCACCGGGATGGGAGGAGACAGAACCCTCATGAGACCGCTCGGATTCTTCGTCTGGCTTGTCGCGTTATTCTTTTTCCCTCTGGTAGAAGTCCAAGCCCATGGGGGTGGTCAGCCCCAGGTGGTAGGGGGCCGGGTGGGTCCCTACCAGGTCAATATCTGGACTTCGCCAGAACCGCCGCGTTCCCAGGCGCCTTTTCACGTGACCGTGGCCGTGTATCAGCCAGGCGAGCGGATGGATACACCCGTGACCCATGCCCAGGTCACGGTCATCCTTACCCCGGAACAGGGCTCACCCCTGACCGTAGAAGCCGTACCGGGGGATACCTATCCCTACTACTACGAAGCCGATGCGGAACTGTCCCGGGAGGGGCCTTGGCAGATCGCTGTACGCGTACGTCTTCCTGAATCGCAGGAAGAGGCGGTGTTCACCTTCGCAGTGGAGGCGAAATCTTCCTCGCGGATTCCTGTCCTTTGGGTTGCTACCGGGCTGTTGGTCGTCACCGCGCTCTTTTGGTGGTGGCTGGGAGGTCGGCGTGATGCGTAAAGGGCTCCGCAGGATACTTCGGGGTATGTTTCAGGCTTGGCAGGGCCGTCATTTGCTCATTACATTGGTCGTTCTGGCGGCCTCGGGAGTCATGGTGCGTTTGGGGTTCTGGCAATTGGACCGGCTGGCCCAGAGGCGGGCCTACAACGCGCGCGTCCTGGCCCAGCTGACCTCGCCGAAGGTGGACTTGAACCGCGAGGCCCTGACCATCGAAGACCCGGAGGCTTACCGGTACCGGGGCGCGTTCGTGCGGGGCCGTTTCGTGCCTGAAGACGAAATCTTGGTGCGCAACCGCTTCTATCAGGGCCGTCCGGGATACCGCGTGCTCACCCCCTTGCGGATAGAGGGCTTCTCGGAACCATGGGTTGTGATGGTGGACCGCGGGTGGATGCCCGAACCCCTTCCCGAGTTCGTGCCCCCTCCACCCCAGGGGACGGTGGAGGTCCACGGTTATTTGATGCCGGGGGAGACGGCCCCCGACAACGCCACGCCACCCGCCGAAGGGGAAGCCTGGTTCTGGATTGACCTGCGCATGCTGGACGACCGGCGACCCTATCGGGTGCTTCCCTTTTATCTGGTGCAAACGCCGCCGGAGGGAGAGGTGGATACCACTTCACCCATTCAAAGCCCCCGGCAGGTCACCCTCACCGAAGGCCCCCACCTGGGTTATGCCATCCAATGGTTCCTGTTCGCCGCGGTGCTTCCCCTGGTGTACTTCTACCAGGTGGGTAAGGAAGGCAAGTCGGACCCTACGGCGCGGGGGTGAGGACCACTTCGCGTATGCGCACTTCTGCAATGAGCAGGAAGCCCCCCTCTTTCGGCAGGGTCACGGCGCGCAACGTGTCCATCCCCTGGGCTACTTCACCGATGACGGTGACTTGGTTCTTCCAGGCAGGTGCTTCGGCCAACAGGATGGCCATGCGGGGGCTGTTCCATCCCGGGCTTTCCGGTAGCAATACCACCCGGCCTGCCTGGAGGGGAACGGCCGGCGCCTCCCAGGGAATCAAAAAGCCAGGGTGGTCGTATCCGGTATTGGAGGGGTCTCCCAGATAGAGTGCCTGTCCTGGGATGATGTCGTAAATGCCCATGCCCTGATACCATCCTTCCTGGGCCAGGAACACCACCGCGTTCACGCCCTGAGGCGCCCATTGGGGCTCCAGGCGGAGGGAGACCGGACCCATGGGAAGGCGCAAGTCCAGGAAGTAGAGGCGGTCGGGTTTCACGCGAGTAGGGGGACAGCTTGTGAACCGGCGTTGTTCCAACTGGTTGAGGGCCACCACCGTGCGCAGGGCCTCGTACGTCGGGGGACCGGGGAACCATTCCCCGTTGAGGAAGAGGATGGGCGCGGCATCCAGACCCAGGGCCTGCCCCGCCTGCCAGGCCCGGTAGGCCAGCGCCTGAATGTCGGGGTCCGTCAGGTCTTGGGTGAACCGGGCCGTGTCCAGGCCCAGCGTTCGGGCCATGTCCAGGAGATATTCGGGGAAATCCTCCGGAGCCATTTCCCGCCAGGCGGCCTGGTGGGTGTACAGGTAGCGGTGGGCCTCCCAGAAACGACCCTGCCGGGCGGCGGCCTCCACGGCCTGCACGGCCATCAGGGCCTTGTCGTTCAGGGGCAGCAGGGGGAAGTGTCGGTACACCAGGTGGATGGTTCCCGGGTATTCCTCCATCAACCGCCAGAGCACCGCGTCCAGCCGCGCGCAAGGCGCACATTGGTAATCGCCGTAGACCCTGTCTCTTATACACATCTGAT
>WFUL01000188.1 GCA_015484985.1 Anaerolineales bacterium
GAACTGTAGAGGTCGAGTGCCCACCCAGGTTCGATGGATGCGGTTCAGAGTCTCCCAGAGCGTCACATCATCCCGCACGATGTATAACACTTGAAGCGAACCCCACAGGAGGCTGACCGTTAAGGCCGCGTAAAGCCATCGCAGGGAGGTCTTTGTCCGTTGCGGATACCTTTGGAGGTAAATCCAGGTAACCAGATAAAACCCGGAGCCCACGGCCAAGGTCATGAACCCCCGGATGATGCGTGAGAGAGGAGTAAAGCCCTGCTCGGGCATTGGCAGGAGGAACATCCCCCACAAGGATGTGAACATGGCGATGACCCAAAAGGCTAATAGAGCCAGAAAAGGTCGGGGCCAGGGTTGCCGCCAGAGGTGTGGGAGCACCTCCAGAAAGAACAGGCCCATCATGGGCAGGAGGGCCAAAGGGCGAACCACAGCCCGTCCCCCGACGACCTCGGGAAGTAAGGGGGAACTCTCGAAGGGCAGACTGAGCAAAAAAGCCACCCACAAAAGGTGCACCAGCAACGTTCGTCCCCGGAGAAACCACAACCATAGAGGGAGTCGGGTCATGATGGCCGCCTCCGCTGAGGAAACGCGCTTTGGGCCAGGATGAAGACCAGCCCCAAAGCCAGTCCGCCTGCCAGACCTACGAGGGCCCCGGCGGTGGGTGCGGGTACGCCGTATACCTGAACCGGTCCTTCGACCACCATATCCAGCGGTGTCCACAGGGTGATGGCTTCCTTCTCCAACTGTTCCTGTTGCTGGCGAGCGTATTGCAGGTAGTACGCCGTATTTTCCTCTTGAGCCGTTTCCAGCCAGGCGATGACCTGGGGCAACCGAGGCTGAATCCAGACCTCAATCCATTGGATGTAGGCCCGTCGTGGGCTTCCTGGACCAGGTGCCATGCCCAGCACATCGATACTGTTGGGTGTTTGCGCGAACGCGGCCCAAAAGAGCAGAACCTGACGTTCCGCCGGGGATAGAGGTTCCTCGGCGGGCAGGGACGCCTGTTCCTCCAACCAAGTGGTAAAGAAGGTCTGGGCGCGACGGGCACCCACTAGGCGGCGGCCCAGTTGCATCCGTTCCCACAGGGCCAGCCTTTCCGCCAGTCGCCATTCTTGGTAAGCCTGGGCGACTTCTTCCCATTGGGGGATGTGTTCTTCCACCACTTGCGCCCATACCTCGGCCAGGGTGCGAGCCTGGGCTTCGCTCTGAGCGTAGGCCACCAGATACCACTGGTCGGTGATGCGCCAGTCTACGGTCAGGCTGCGGGCTAAATGTTGCGGGGAGGAATACCGGATCTGCAACTCGGGAGGAAGACGCTGTAGCACTTCTTCCAGGAGCCGGGGATGTTCCAGGGCATTGCGCACCCGTTCCGCCTGAATGTAGAGCAGTTCTGGGGGTAGGAGGATGGAGGTATCGGTCAAGATAACCCGCATGGGTACTTCAGCCCGATGGTACAGGGGGAGGTAAGGGGCCGCCAGATATCCCAGGATAGTTCCCGCGGCCATCAGAAGCATGAGTTTGGGCCAGTTCTGGAGAAAGGCGGCTACAAACGTACACCAAGAGGGAGGGGGATTTTCTCGCATGGTTCACCGGCCTCCTTGCAAGCGGGCAAGACGCTCTTTTAAGGTCTGCACCAGGGCAGGGAGGACATGCCCTGCGGGTTGGGCCAGGCGATAATGGACCAGGGGCGAAAGTGGGGTTTCCTGAGGATTTACTTCCACCACGGAGGCCCCTGCTTGGAGCGCGTAACGGGGCAGCGACGCGGCAGGCTCCACCACCGCGGACGTCCCCACCACCAACATCACGTCGCAATGGATCGCAGCTTCCAGGGCCTTTTCCAGCGCCTCGGAAGGTAGGGGTTCACCGAAGAAGACCACATCAGGTCGTAATACCCCATGGCAATGGGGACAGGCAGGGACCTGTCCCTTCGGCGGAGGCTCCCATGTCTTCACTTGACGGCCGCAATCCGCACACCGGGTGCGCATAATGTTCCCGTGGAGCTCAATGACGTGGCGGGAGCCCGCGGCCTGGTGCAGACCATCTACGTTTTGAGTGATCAGGGTGAAATGGGGAACCAGGTCTTCCAGTTCGACCAGGGCCCGATGGCCCGGGTTGGGTTTCGCTTTGCGGACCAGAGAGCGTCGCCATTCGTACCAGGACCACACCAGGCCTGGGTTCTGGCGCAGGGCCCAGGGGGTGGCCAGTTCCTGGGGGTCGTACTGGGCCCACAGGCCGGTTTGTGCGTCCCGGAAGGTGGGGATGCCGCTTTCCGCGGAAATGCCCGCGCCTGTCAGGACGGCTATATGCCGGGCTGTGGCCAGGGTATCGAGTAAACCAGGAGGAAAAGCGGGCCTGGATTCCATGGTGGAAAAATTGTACCAGAGCCTGGGGTCCCCTCAAGGCGTGGGGAGCGCGGTGGGAAGGCTGTCGTCCGGGTAGGGAAGCAGAATGTTTTCGGTTCGGGCGAAGCACAAGATGCCCAGGGCGATGCCCCGGGCCGGTACAGCAGGGCGGTTCACCAGCAGGTCATAGTCCCCTGCAAGGTAGCCTACTTCAATAATGACGGCCGGGGTGTTGGGGTCCACTTCCTTGAACGCGTGATATTCCCGCATGTCCCGCGTGATAGTGTAAGGGTCGAAATCCAGATGCGTCGTCTCCTGATACCACGTTTTCAAACATTCCTTTAGGCGTTGGGCCCTTGCGCGTTGTTGCCGGGTACCCTCTCGTTGTAGGGCGTCGGAAACGGCCAGTTTGAACCCAGACCGGTCGGGGGAGGTTTGACAGGAATCCGCGTGGATGGAAACCAGGGCCAGGGCTTGATAGCCCTGCAGCAGGGGATCGAATTCCCTCAACATATCGACCTTCACGCCAATGGATTCTAAGATGCGGGCGGCATGGCGGGCGATGCGGGCGTTGACCTGGGCTTCGGTGATCCCGTTGGGGCAGGTGGCCCCTGGATCGTCGCCGCCGGAATGACCGGCGACCAGCCCAACGCGCAGGGAATAGGGCGTTGCCGTGGGGGTGATATTTGGAAGAGCGGAGGTTGCAGGAGCCGCCCTGCTTGGGCTTGTGGAGAGGTCCAGGGGGTGGACCAGCACAAAGAGCAGGGCAATGCCCAGGGCAACACCAAGGGCTTTGAGGAAGAGTCGTAGGCTCCAGCCCATGGTCGCGTCCTTACTCGGGAACGGAGGTTCGATTCTTCAGTCGATGGCGTCGTAGGGTGTATATGGGCTCCCTCCCAGAAGACGATATACCAAGGCGTAGAGCACGGTGATGAGGCCCAGCAGGAAGAATGTAATGATGCCGGTTAGGGTCAGGTACAGCGGCGTTAAAGGGGGAATATACCCCAGAATGGGCACGGGTTCCCGGCGGATGAGATGGGGAGGGATGGGAAACCAACCATGGGTGGCATTGAGTTGGATGAGCCATATAGAGAGGCCGAAGGCCACCAAGGGCACGAATAAAGCCAGTAGACATCCCAGTCCATACCAAAGAGGATGAGCTCGTAAGCGTTCTGAGATGGTGGGAACCTCGGGCTCTGGCTCACCGATTCGGTAGAACCCCATGGTCTTCCTCCTGTAACGCGGTGGTCACCGCCTCCAGGATGCTGTAGTAGCCTGTACAACGGCACAGATTGCCGCTCAAGGCATAGGCGACGGTTTCGGGATCTGGACTTGGGATCTCGTCCAGGAGTCGGGCTGCGGCTACGATGAAGCCCGGGGTGCAGTAACCACACTGGACCGCGGCCTTGCGAACGAAGGCCTCCTGCACGGGATGCAGGCGGCGTGCCTCCCCCAATCCTTCCACGGTCACGATGTCGGCGCCATGGGCCGCGGGTGCCGGAACCAGGCAACTGTTCACTGCCACGCCATTGAGTAACACGGTGCAGGCGCCGCATTCGCCCTCCGCGCATCCTTCTTTAGTTCCGATAAGACCGGCCTCGTCGCGAAGAAGATGGAGCAGCGTCTTATGCCATCCGCTGCGGAAGACGTAACGTTTGCCGTTGATGCGGGTGACGATAGGTTGTGGTGGATGACTGACAGACGCAGCCAGGGATTGATCATAGGGAGTGCGGTCTCCCCAAAGGAGGGGTGGGCGTTGAGGGATCGTTTGGGCCGCTTGTCCGTCCAGGATTTCCCGCAAAGCCCGTCGGGTCAGGGCTTCGACCATGGCGCGACGATACGCGGCGGAACCTCGAATGTCGTCAATGGGCCGGGCGGCTTCAACGGCCCGCCGCGCGGCTTCATGGATAACTTCGGGGGTGAGAGGTTGCCCCCGGAGATACTCCTCGGCTGATTCGGCATGGACCACTGTGGGGGCGACGGAGCCCAGGGTGATGGCCGCGTCCTGTACCCGGCCATCTTCCAGGGTGAGGACCACGGCTACATTGACCACGGCGATGGCCTGGCCACGGCGCAGGCCCAGTTTCAGGAAATTACCCCGTTGGTTCGGCTGCAGGGCGGGGAAGGCAATGTCCACCAGGATTTCATCGGGGGCCATGACGGTGCGGCGAACACCGGTGTAGAATTCCCGCAAGGGAATCCTGCGTTCCCCTCGTGCGGAACGCAGGGTTACGTAGGCGTCCAGGGCCATCAAAGGGGGAATGGTGTCGTTGGCCGGAGAGGCGGTGATGAGGTTCCCCGCCACTGTTCCCCGGTTTCGAATCTGAGGAGAGCCCACTTCCCACGCCGCGCGTACGAGGGGAAAGGCCCGCTCCCGCAGTAACGGGGAAGCAACGACATGGTTGTGGGTGACCAGGGGACCCAGGTGAATCCATCCCCGGTCGTCCAGGTGGATACGATTCAAATCGGGAATACGGGTAATATCGATGAGCACCTGGTTGCGAGGACGACGCCCCTGGGCCAGTTCCACCACCACGTCGGTACCACCCGCGATGATGGCGGCATGGGGAGCAAAGCGGGCTTTGAGTTCCAGGGCTTCTTCCAGGGTCGTCGGTGTGTAGTAGGCCATCCACATGGCAGCACCTCATCTTGTTTGACTGGATTGTCGTCTTTCTCTGCCAGTATACTCGAAATTCAACCATCACATACTTACTCATTTCTCTTGAAATCAGGATGAGCGGCTTTCGCCGCTCCCCATACTATTTGTCTTAGGACCGACAATGTTGACGTTCCCATTGCAAAAGCCAGGCTTTGGTTCGCAAGCCTCCGGGACCGCTGTATCCGTGCAAACGACCATCTCGAGCGACGACCCGATGACAGGGTAGAACGATGGGCATGGGGTTGCGGGCCAAGACCCGTCCTACAGCCCGGGCCGCGCTGGGTCGACCCAGAGCCACGGCAATCTGTCTGTATGTCCGGGTTTCGCCATATGGGATGGTGCGGAGATACGTCAACACCTGTTTTGTAAAAAGAGAGGCCCACTGTAAATCGATGGGGCCGTCCATGGCAGGACATTCACCCCGAAAATACGCCTCTATCTGGGCTCCCCAGGTCTGAGCCATCTGCAGGGGAGGAGATGGAGAAGGGTTGCGTTCTGGGAGTTGCACGGCCCACAGGACCCACCGCAGTCCCCGCTCGTTTCCCAGGAGGTAAAGCGCTCCTAAGGGGGTGTCCATTGGTCCGTAAATCCAGGTCGTGTCGGGATACATGTCCTGGATGCGCATTTTCTACGTCCTCAATAGTCGGAGGTGGCTTCGAGTAAGTCCATGCGACGGGCCCGGTTCTCGGCATAGCGGAAGACGATGAGGGCGGCGGCCAGGTACACCAGGGTGACCAGGGTGAGCGCGGTGAGTAGGGCAGACGTGGGCCAATGGTTCCATGGCGGTGCCGTGGTCCATCCCGGGCGCAACAACACCCGGCGCATGTACTCCAGCCAATAGGTGATGGGCAGCGCATAGCCCAAAAACTGCAGCGGCCGTGGGAGCACCGTGAGGGGGAAAATGGCCCCGGTGCACACGTAGAGGGTGCCTGCCACAGCCTCGCCGATGACCCACATGTAGCGTCGAGCGTTCAGGGTCACACTCGCCAGGAGGAAGCCGATAGCCATGAGTCCAGACCAACCCACGGCCAAGCCCAGCAGCAGCCCGCCCCAAGAGAACGGCGTCCATCTCAGAGGCAGGTGGAAGAAGGCTACACCCGCGAGCAGCGCCACGACAACGCTTAGCGTCCCCAGCATCATAAGGCACCAGGGCCCGGCCCATAAGGAACCAGACCAGTGGGCTGGGGGAAATGGCCAGGTATTTGAGGGTGCGGTAATGCTCCCCTTCGTCAATGATGGTCCATGCGGTGGCCTGGAAGACGTAGCCAACGTAAATGTACAGGGTATTACCCAGGTAGATGTAAGCGAAGAGTGGGTCCCGCCAGGCGCCTTGGGTGACCAGGCCATACATGACGACGATTAAGGCCACGGTGGCCAGAGGGCGGATGAGCAAATAAATGATCAGCAATAGGGGGTCGCGAATCCAATTGAATTGTTCTTCCCATCCCAAGACCATGGCGGCCCATAACGTGCGCCACCACGAGGCTCGAAATGGCCGGGTCCGCGCCAGGCTTGTCTTCATGAATTTTCCTTACCCTGAATCAACCCCGGGGGTTCGGCCAAAATCGGGTTTTCAACCGGCGACGAAGGAGAGTCGTCCAACTGTTCCCGTAGGTGCAGATAGACCACAGTATAGAGGGTGAGGAGAGCCAGCGTTTGCAACACGCCGACGATTGCGTTGAGGACTTCGGCTAACCCGGAGATGATGGCGTTGAGAAATAAAGGAGATGGTAGCCCCTGGTTCTGGAGCTCTTCGAGAAGGCCGGACAAGGCACGGAAGGGGGCAGGTACGAGGTTGAGAAC
>WFUL01000189.1 GCA_015484985.1 Anaerolineales bacterium
CAGGGAAAAACGCCGCCGCTGCAGGTCCTGGTAGTACTGCCGGAACAGGGCTTCGTCGCCGCTCAGGGAACGGTCGGCCAGAAGTTTCTTTTCATAATCTGGGACCAAAGGCACCCGGACGTATCCAAAGGTCAGGAGCTGACGCTGGTCCATGAACAGCACCTCGCCTTCGGTAAGGGCCTCCTGGGTCGCCTGTTGCAAGAAGGCCAGCGCCTCCTGCTGGACTTCAGGCGAGGGCAGGCGGGGACGAAAGGCGAATCCGTAACCCCAGAAAAGCACCACCATAGGGCCCAGGAGGGCCCAAAGGACCAGGGGCTTGGGGAGGGCGGCCAGGAGACGGTCCTCCAGGCGTTGCCAGTGCCACCCCACCATCAGCAGCAGGCCCAGCAGGTACATATCCAGATTGTGCAGATTGTCGCCGCCGCCGATTTTGGTGCTGATGACCAGGCCCACCACGAAGAACGCCAGGAGCATCAGCCCGCCATACACCCGGGCCCAACCAGATGGCACCTCCCGATAGCGGCGCCAGGCCCATGCCAGGGCCAGCACCACCGCGCCCGTACCCAGCACCACCCCGGGCAGGATGCCCAGGGGGAAGGTGGGGTTGGGGAGCAACCGGTGCCACAGGAAGGATTGGTACGTCAGGGTCTTCCAGAGGGCCTGGGGCGTCAACTGGCCAAACTGGCTGTGGGATTTAAGTTGCTCAATGCCCGCGTGACCATCCAGGCGGGCCAACAGATTGACGAAACCCTCCCCGTCCAACCACTGCACCAGGACCAAAGAACCAACCAACGCGCTGAGGAGGGGAACCAGGTGACGCCTCCACCACTGGCGGGTACGGGGGTCGCCGTCGGCCAGGAAGAGGAACAGCGCCCACATGAAGGGCGCGAACACCCAGGTAAAGCGAGTGATACGCACCAAATAGCCCGCAAGCAACAAATAGGCCGCTCGTGCCAGGATGTGCTCGCGTTGGGCTCCATACCAGACCAAAATCGCAGCCAACACAAGGGGGGTGTAAATGGGTCCCTGGGCCAAGAAAAGAAAGCCCCATAAAGGCATAACCCACCATGGCATGGAACCCGCATCCTGGGAAGGTCTCCGAAACAGCATCCAGGTCAAGAACAGGTAGGGCACGGTGAACAAAAACGCGTTCCAGAAGCGGGCCATCCCGATGGAAGCCCCTGGGTACAGGTAAACCAAACCCCACAAGAGAATGCGCCCGGGGTCGTTGAATACAGGGATGGGCTTATCCAGAGGATACAAGTAACGCTCACGCCCAAAAATGAGCGAACGGTCCCACAGCCGATTACCCTCCGACCAGGTCAAGGAGAAGGGAAAGGACACCACGTCCGTATAGGGGGACAGAAAGGCCAGGCCGAACCAGGTCACCAAGAGCACTTTGAGCAAGTCCTCTTGACGTCGAGAGCCCTGCAAGGTCCACACCCCAAAAATCGTCCATGCAATGCCCAACAGGAACAATCCCCGCCGGTGCACCTTCCAGGCAAGGGGGGAGAACAGGAAAACGTAGAAAAGAGCGGCTAACAACCCGATTTGCAACGCCCGTCGCACCCATACCGGAAGACGATGCAAACCGGCCCACACCTCGTCCCGTTGCCCAAGCCATCCCACCAGCAGCCAGGTGGCGAAGGACAGGCCCAAAACGACCACCTTCACCCACCACAGGCGGGACGTCCACTTTCCCGAGACCAGGACCGATGCGTGGAACGCTGCCCACAGATGCAAACCCAATCCCAGGAGCACCCAGGTTGCTTTTTTCATTGCCCTTCCTCGCATCCTTTGTCTGGGATGATGTTCAGTTTCTGGCGCACCACATAGATGGGCTTCCCTTGCGACTCATGATAAATCCGCACCAACAACTCGGCAATCATCCCCATCAAAATGGATTGGAAACCCAAAATGATGAACATCTGGCTGATAAGGAAGAGGGGCGAGGTGAGCATACCCACCTGCCAGAAAATACGTCGTACGATAAGGAAAAGCAACAACAACCACCCGGGTACCAGGAGCAAAAGCCCCATGCCCCCAAACAGATAAATGGGCTTTTGGGAAAAGGAAATCAAGTACTTCACGGTGATGAGGTCCAATAAAACCTTCAGCGTGCGCCCCAGACCGTACTTGGAACGCCCAAAACGACGAGGGTGGTGGCGCACCGGGATTTCGACAATACGCGCGCCCACCGCGGAAGCGTACGCGGGAATGAAGCGATGCATTTCCCCGTACAGGCGAAAGGATTGCAGGATGTCCCGCCGATACGCTTTCAGAGTGCACCCATAGTCATGCAACGGCACTCCGGTCACCCAGGAAATCAGGGCGTTGGCGATGCGGGAGGGGAGTACCCGGGTCAGGAAAGGGTCTTTGCGGTCCTTGCGCCAGCCGCTGACCACATCGGCGCCCTCTTCGATTTTGGCCAGCAGTCGGGGGATATCCTCCGGGTCATTCTGCAAATCCGCGTCCATCAACACGATGACCTGGCCTTGGGCATGATCGACCCCGGCGGCGATGGCCGCAGTCTGTCCAAAGTTCCGGCGGAGAATCAAGACGCGCACGTGCTCCGGGTCCTGCTGGGCTAACTGGGTCAAAACCTCCGTACTCCCATCGGTGCTCCCGTCGTCCACGAAGACGACCTCCCAGGTCCATGGATGTTGTGCGAACACACGGTGGAGATGCTCATAGAGCAGGGGCAGGTTTTCACGCTCGTTGTAGACCGGGACGACCACGGACACATGCGGCTCATATGCTTCCATAGAGACCTCCTCTGCGATGCAGGGATTTGACCCCCATAGCCGCCTCTTTCAGCACGCCGGGAAGCCACAACACACCCGGTAGGAGAATGAGCAAGGGGAGAAAGCGAGCCAGTAAAGCCAATGCCGCGGCTTGCGCGGGCGTCGCTCCCAATAGTGGATACAACACCACATAAGCGCTCTCGGCTACACCAAGGCCGTTGAGGGAGATAGGAAGCAAAACCAGCAAATAAATCAAGACATGGACACCCAACACCTGCACGTAGGATACAGACATTCCCACCGCCCGGGCAAGAACGTAAATACTCCCGATCTGGATAAGATTGGACATCCATGCCCAGAAGAAACCCCACAGCAGGCCTGCGGGTCTCTGGCCCCATGGATGAATCCACCGTTTCCACACGATTTCCAGATGGTGTCGGAGGGAAGACCGAGCCAGGTATCCCAACCCAAACAAAATCACAATGAGCACGAGAGGAATCGCCACCTTCTCCCCACGCCAGCGGAAATACACCGATACATCGGTAACATCCCGAAAAATCCAGACCGTTACGGGGAGCAAACAAAGCATGGAAAGTAAATTCAAGACGCGGTCCAACACCACCGAGGCCAGGGCAATGGAGGCTCGGGGAACATGGGGCAAAAGGGCAGCACCCCGCAAGCCATCTCCTCCCACGCTGCTGGGTAGAAAGTTGGAGGTCAAATAACCTACCCAGGAGAGTCGGAAAACCACACGTTCCGACAATAACGGATGTTGGGCCCGTAACAAAGCCCACCAACGCAACGTATTGAAGACCTGTCCGAACAGAAACCCGGCACCGGCCAGTGTGAGCAAAGGCCAGGAGAGGGTTTGCATAAGTTGCCTAACCTGGGCCCACGCCTGTTGGGAAAGCACCCACACCAGAAAACCAAGGCCCAGTACTGTGCCACCCAACCGTATCCAGAAAAGGGGGCGTCCGTACAACGGCCGCGAACCCGTTCTCTCTTCCATAACCGGCGCTCTCTTGGCTGGTTCGCCCATAAAAACACTCACTCCAATAAGTCCTGCCTATTATAACGAACCCCATGCCTTCCCTTCCGCTCGGGCTGCCCGAAGAGACTGTTTCAGTAACGCGGCGTATCCTTGACAAGCCGATTTCACCACGCAATTTTACCCTTGCAAATTGCATCCACTTTCAATATGATGAGTTACAGCCTATTTGTTTCACAAGAGAAAAAATTTTGCATTTGGGAGGCCCGTGGACATCCCCCTCGCGCTCCCGTTGAGGTTGTAGCCCAACAAAGGGTCTTTTTCCTGCCTCCATGTTCCTCTCGTGGTGTAGGATTAAAGGTGAACGGAGAAAGTCAAACCTTGTACAGGAGTTTTGTATGCCTAAAGGCCTTCGTGTCCTATATAGTGATGCATCCGTCTCAGACCGCCAGAAAGTACGCCATACCCTTTCAAACACGCCTTTCTCCCTAATCGAAGTCACGACGGGAGCCGAACTGGTTGACGCTCTGGAAAAACAAGATGTGGATATCGTCTTGACAGACCTCAACCTGCCGGACGCCAAGGGCTTGCGCGTTCTGCAAGTGGTGCAAGAAGTGGATCCGCATCTTCCGGTCTTCATCATTACCCGGCGGACCCGGGAAGACCAGGCCATGGAGGCCGTCCGACGAGGTGCTGCCGATTACTTGCTTAAGACCGCGCAAGATTTACGACGTCTTCCCTTCCGGCTGCAACTGGCCTGGGAAAGGGCCCACATGCGTCGCGAGCAGGATGCCCTGCTGGCTCAATGGCGTACCCGGGAGGAACAATTCCGAACGTATTTGACCTATGCCAATGACTTCATCTTTACCCTTGATGCCCAGGGGCGCTTTACTTTTGTGAACCAGGCCCTTTGTCAGGCCCTGGGATATGAAGAGCGAGAACTCCTGGGAAGACAAGCCCTGGACCTCGTGGCTCCCGAGGCGCGCGAGCAGGCCGCGGAATTGCTGCGGCGCATTTGGGCCGGAAAAACGGTGAAGACAGCAGTCCTTCCCGTCCAAACGCGCACAGGTCAGCGTCTCATCGTACAAATCCGGGGACGCATCTTTCTGAAAGAAGACCAGACGAAGGAAACCTTCCATATCGCCCGCGACATTACCGCCCAGGTGCAGACCGAACAGGCTTTGCGGGAAAGCGAGGAACGCTTCCGCGCCCTGGCGGAGAACGCCACGGTGGCCATCTTCGTCTATTCGGACGAGCGTTTCGTTTACGTCAACCCGGCCACCGAATGCATCACCGGATACACGGCCGAGGAGCTGCTCAACATGCCCTTCTGGATGGTCGTGCACCCCGACCATCGAGAACTGGTGCGCCAACGAGGACTGGCCCGTCAGCGGGGGGAGGAAGTCCTCCCGCACTATGAAATCAAACTGCTACGGAAAGATGGCCAAGTGCGCTGGGTTAACTTCTCCGCGGCCCGCATTATCTGGCAGGGTCGCCCCGCGGCCATTGGTTCCGCGGTGGATATCACCACGCACAAACAAGCAGAGGCGGCGTTGCAGCTCAGCGAAGCCCGTTATCGCGCCTTGGTAGAAAACAGCCCCTATGGCATCGCCATTCACCAAGACGGTCAGGTGGTCTTCGTCAACCAATCCGCCGCGCGACTGATAGGGGCCCAGGACCCGTCAGAATTGCTGGGGCGACGGGTTTTGGATTTCGTTCACCCCGAAGACCGGGGATGGGTCAAGGAGCGTATACGCCATATGCTGGAAAACCAAGAGCCAGGCCCTATCGTGGAGGAAAGGTTCCTCCTCCTGGACGGCACGGTGATGCACGTCGAGGTGGTGGGGGTCCCCATTCTCTATGACAACCGCCCGGCCATCCAGGTTATCTTCCACGACATCACCCACCGTAAACGAGTGGAGGAGCAACGACGCCTGCAAGCCATGGCTCTGAAGCACGCCGCCGATGCTGTGGTCATTACCGACCTCAACGGAGACATCCTGTGGTGCAACCCCGCCTTCACCCACATGACGGGGTATACCCTCGATGAAGTCCGTGGGCAAAACATGCGGCTGCTGAAGTCAGGCGTCCACGGTCGAGATTTCTACAAGAAACTCTGGAACACCATCCTCGCCGGAAAGGTGTGGCGTGGTGAAATCATCAACCGCCGTAAGGATGGCACCCTTTACCACGCTGAACAGGTGATTGCTCCGGTACACGATGAGCGAGGCAACATCACCCATTTTGTCTCCATTATGCGGAACATTGAAGAGCGCAAGCGCCACGAACGTCAGATGGAGGCCCAAATCTACATCGCGAAGGCCCTGGGGGAAACCCTGCACCGAGATACCCTGCTGGAGCGCATCCTGGAAGCAGCCCTCCATGCCATCCCGGCAGCGGAAAAGGGTGCTCTCCTCTTAATGGAGGAGGATGGGGGTCTACGCATCCATACGCTTGTGGGATACGAACATCCCGAGCGGATTCGAAATTTCGTGTTCCCTCCGGGCGTGGGACTGGCCGCTCAAGTCGTCCAAGAGCGTCGGCCTCTGTTGGTCCACGACACCTATGTAAATCCAAGATTCCGTCGAGACGTCCCTATTGCCCGATGGGACGAAATACAAAACATTCGCAGCGTCATCGCGGCCCCGCTATTGCTCGGAGAGCGGGTACTGGGCGTCGTCTCGCTGGACAGCTCGGTTCCTCAAAGTTTCGAGGAGCAAGACTTACAGGTTTTGCAGAGCATCGCGTCCACCGCCGCGCTCATCCTGGAGAGGGCCCAGTTGTTTGAGGAAACCCGTCGCCGAGCGGCCCATCTGGAGGCCATCAACACCGTCCTTATGGACGCCATGAAACACCTTGACAATTTGGCGGCCTTGTTGGAAAGCACCTTGGATAAACTGTTGGATGTCTTCCAGTTACAGCAAGGGGCCATCTGGATTCCATCCATTAAACCACGCCGCGGGTTCGCAGTGCTACGTCGGGTACCCCGAACGATCGGATCGCTAACCGCTGAGTACGCCGCGAGGGCCAAAATTCCTTTAGATGAAGTCATTGCCGTCGAGGACCTCCAAAAGAGTGACCTATTTTCCGGGGCCGACTTCTTCCTGCGTGCGGGAATCCGGGCCATCATGGTCGCGCCTATATGGGCCAAAGGCCGCCGTATTGGGGGTATTGCCGTAGCCTCATTCCAACCCCGCGTATGGAAAGACGACGAAGTTGCCCTGCTCAACACCCTGGGACGCCAAACTGGTCTGCTCATCGAGCGGGCTCACTTGTTCGAAGACCTGCAGCAGGCCCATCAAGAGTTGATGGAGGCATACGACGAAACCATCAAAGGATGGGGAAAACTGCTGGAAATGCGGGACGTGGAAACCAAAGGGCATACCGACCGGGTCACCGAGCTCACCCTTCGCCTGGCCCGGGCTATGGGTGTGCAGGAGGACGAGTTGGTTCACATCCGACGAGGTGCGTTGCTGCACGACATCGGAAAAATTGCTATCCCAGACGCCATCCTTCTCAAGCCCGGCCCCCTCACCTCGGCAGAATGGCAACTCATGAAGCGTCATCCCCAGTTCGCCCTGGATATGCTGGGGGATATTGCCTACCTGCGCCCCGCCCTGGACATCCCCCTCTACCACCACGAGCACTGGGATGGAACCGGTTATCCCTACGGCCTGAAAGGGGAAGACATCCCCCTCGCGGCCCGCATCTTCGCAGTAGTAGACGTGTATGACGCCCTGACCAACGACAGACCTTATCGTCCAGCCTGGCCTCGGGAGAAGGCCTTGGATTACATTCGAAACCTTTCTGGACGTCACTTCGACCCCGAAGTCGTCCGGGTATTCTTGAGCCTAATCCAAGAGGGAAAAGGGGACCTCCAGCGTATCCCCGGTTGAGGCCTCTTATCGCGGGAACTTCTCCCGAGAAGATCGCAATTGCCGCCGTCGTGCCAGAAGGCGCCGGATGCGGGCATGGCGCTCCCGGGTGATGGGATAGAACCAGGCCACCAGCACCGCGCTCAGCAACAGCACCGCGCCTATAGGACCGGTAAGCACCCGAATCGCCTGCAAGGCCAGGGGAGGTTGCTGGAACACCACGGCTTCTTTCGGGGGCGTCTGGTAGCCGAACCATCCCAGAACCTGCAAGGCAAAGAAAATGGCTCCCGCCCCGGTCAACTTGCGAATGAAGTTCTTAATGCCGTAATAGACGCCTTCTTGCCGACGGCCGGTGCGTAACTCATCCCACTCAATGACATCCGGGAAGATGGCTTCAGGAAGCACGTGGGCTGTGGAAACGCTCAGTCCGGCCAATACGGCCATGATGAGGACCAGGTTCACCTGCCCTGGCGGAACGAAGTACAGCACCAGTTGCACACCTGCCCAAAATAGCATCCCCAAGATATAGGTCTCCCGTTTCCCCCAGCGGTGGGCCATGCCGTTCCACAAAGGAAGGGCGATGACGGCCGCGATGAGCAGAAGCCCCAACACCGCGGACTCGAGGGCCAGCTTCACCCCGAAAAGATTCACCTGGGTGACCAATTGTCCCCCGGCAATCCAGTAGAGTAGGTAGTAGGGGAGCATCAGGGCCACCAGGTCAAAGGTAACCCAATTGAGCAAATAAAGACCCGCGGCAAAACGGAAGGGAACATTCGCCCAGGCAGCCTGCAGGGAGTCGCGGAAAGGGGTCTCTCGGGCCTCTTGCGCGGCCTGCACACCTCGGGCCGGCTCCCGGATAAAGGCGAAAATGAGCAGGAAAGGAATCGTGGCCAAACCGCCAAACAAGGCCGCGACGATGAGATATCCCTGTTGTTGCGTCAGCCCGGCCTTCAGGGCCGAATCCAGAATCTGCGGCGCCGCCACGGCTGTCACCAGGGAGGCGATAAGATTGAAAAACATGCGGTAGGTCGTAATCGATGTGCGCTCATCGTAATCGGGTGTGATCTCGGCCGTGAGCGCGAAATAGGGAATGACGACCAGGGTCTGCAAGGTATCGCTGAGCATAAAGGCCAGGGTCACCGTCAAGGCCACGGCCCACGGCGAAGACCAGGGCGGTGCCCACCATAAAGCCAAGAAACCCAGCCCAAAGGGAATGGCGAAGAACAGGAAAAAGGGGCGCCGGCGTCCCCATCGGGTTTGCAGACGGTCGCTTAACATGCCTACCAGGGGGTCGTTGATGGCATCCCAGATAATCCCGGCCAGCGCGGCCACCGAAGCCAGTCGCGGCTCCAGACCCACCACATCGGTGAGGAAAATGGCGTAGAAAAGCTGACGCAGTGTGCCAAAGCTGGCACGACTCCACTCCCCGGAACCGTAAATCAGCTTGACCCAGAAGGAAAGGGGACGGACCTCGGCGAAATGGTCCTGACTGAGACGTCGGGCGGCTTCACGCATAAATGCGCCTCCTTCGGGCGGGATGAAATCAGTCCTCAGGCGGACGGAAGACCTGATCCAGCAAGGCCAGCACGGCTTCCCGCACGTCTTCCTTCCGGGGCAGAGAGCCCATCAAACCGTACAGGGGAGCATCCCGTCCCTCGCCGGAACCGGGCTGAAAGAGGCCCGATGCCCGAGCGATAAGCCGACGGGTAACACCCGGAGGAAGCCGACGCAACAGAGCCGAAGCCGTGCGTACCAACAGCGTCCTGCCCCATCGCGCGGGATCGGGACGGGCCACCTGGCGCACCGCGTCTTCCAAGTCCTGGAGAAAGGTCTCCACAACCGCGGCATGGGCAGGCGTCACGGTGAGATGCAGGCTGGGGGGATGTTGCTGGCGGTCGAGATGCCAGCCGCGCAAGGCCAATTCGTCCGCGATTTCATAGATGTCGTACCGCGGGGAAGCCACGGCCAGAATGCTCATAATGGGCTCACCCAGAATCTGTAACCCGGGGATGGCCTCAATGCCGCGGCGCAAACGCTCCACGGTTTCCATGACCTGGCGGGTCAGGCGCAGGTAACCCTCCTCCCCCAAGAAGTGCATCACCGCCCAGGCCGCGGCGATGGGCCCTGCCGGACGGGTACCGGCTATTCCCGGGGAGGCGTAAATGCCCCCGGACCAATCGGTACTCACGAAGAATTGATACTTGCGCAGCGCCGCGTTCCGATAGAGGATGACCGACGCCCCTTTGGCCGCATAACCGTATTTGTGCAGGTCTGCAGAAATTGAAGTCACCCCGGCCACTCGGAAGTCAAAATCCGGCACCGGGTATCCCAGACGGCGCAAAAAGGGCAGGAACAGACCACCCACGCAGGCGTCCACATGGAACAGGAGGCCGTACTCCTGCGCCAGCGCGGCCAGTTCCGGGATGGGGTCCATGACACCTTGGGGATAGGAGGGGGCCGAACCCACCAGCAAGATGGTATTGGAGGTGATGGCCTTGCGCATGGCCTCGGCATCCGCGCGAAAGTCGGGACCTACGGGGACCCGGACCAGGCGCAGGCCGAAGTAGTGTGCGGCCTTATCAAAGGCGGGATGCACCGTACTGGGGGCCACGATTTCCGGTGTATCGGGTGTGGGACGGTGTTCCCGGGCCCAGTCTCGAGCCGTCTTCACCGCTAACAGAATGCTCTCGGTGCCGCCCGAGGTCATGGTCCCCACGGTCTCCTCATCGCCCCCCAATAAGCCGGCCACCATGGCCACTACCTCGGTTTCCATACGCCGCAGACTGGGAAAGGCCAGGGGGTTGAGGGCGTTCTCCGAGAAGAACAGCAACGCGGCTTCTCGCAGCACGTCCAAGACCTCATCCCCCGCGTAGTACACCAGGCTGAACACCCGTCCCTGCTTCCAGGCGGCATCCTGCGCCTTCAGGTGGCGCAAATCCTCCAGAATCTCCTCCCGAGAACGGCCCTGGGCAGGTAACGCGCGAACAGGCGACATGTTCTCCTTCCTCCTGTCAAGGCCTAAGACCTGGGCGGCCCCCATAGACAACTCGGGGACGCGATAAGGCCACCCGTTCAATCCAAGCCAGACCCGGTCAAGCCCTTTTCGGGCTTGGTCCGCACCCCATCTTCACC
>WFUL01000190.1 GCA_015484985.1 Anaerolineales bacterium
CAGTCCACAGGAGGAGTCGTCATCATGCCGGTTCGGGAACCTACACGTGACCGACTGCCCCAACCCACGGTCCGTCCCCAGCGCCGTCCTCCCTGGCTTCGGGTGCGCGCGCCTTCGGGGGAAACCGTGGCCTGGTTGCGGGGCCTGATGCGTAGCAAAACCCTGCACACCATTTGCGAAGAGGCCCATTGCCCCAATATCGGAGAATGTTGGGGGCACGGAACGGCCACCTTCCTGCTTCTGGGCGATGTCTGTACCCGCACGTGCGGTTTCTGTGACGTCAAGCACGGCCGTCCCGGACCGGTGGATTGGGACGAGCCCGAACGGGTGGCACAGGCCGTCAAAGCCATGGGCCTGCGCCACGCGGTCATCACCAGCGTGAACCGGGACGAACGGGGAGACGGCGGCGCGCCCATCTTCGCCATGGTCATTCGCAGGATTCGGGAACTGGTGCCCGATTGCTCCGTAGAAGTCCTCATCCCCGACTTCAAAGGCCGCATTGAAGCCCTGCGCATCGTGATGGAGGCCCGACCGGAAATCCTCAACCATAACGTGGAAACGGTACCCCGTTTGTTCAAAACGGTGCAACCTCAGGACAACTACGCCTGGGCCCGCACCATCCTCACCACGGCCAAGAAACTGGACCCCGAGGTGTTGACCAAGTCGGGCATCATGGTGGGGCTGGGCGAGACCATGGATGAAGTCAAAGCCGTGTTGCGAGACCTGCGGGACTGGGGCGTGGACATCGTGACCATTGGTCAGTATCTGCAGCCCAGTCGCCGGCATCTGCCCGTGGCCCGCTTCTACCATCCGGAGGAATTCGAGGAATTACGCGCGTACGCGCTGGAGTTGGGCTTCAAATGGGTGGAAAGCGCGCCCCTGGTGCGCTCTTCTTACCGGGCGGAACAGCAGGTGCGGGCATTGAGCGCAGTATATCGCCAGCGCATGAACGGCCGGAATGGAGAACGAGTCTCCACCCCTCAAGGAAAAGCGACCGTTTCCCCTGATGGACATCCATAAACAAACGCAGGAGAGCCCTTCCATGCCCCTTTACCTGGTCCACTACGGCAGCGAAATCGGTCTGAAAGGCAAGAACCGGGTGGATTTCATCCGCCAGTTGCGACGCAACATCCAGGCGCAACTTCCTGTGGAAAAGGTGAGCCTCCTCCATGGGCGTCTGCTGGTGGAGAGCCCTCACGAGGATTTGGATTTCTCCCGAGTCTTCGGAGTCGCCTGGTGGACCAAGCCTCTGGTGGTGGAGAAACCCACCCCTGCATCCCTACACGAGGCCATCCTGACCCTGGCCCAACGCGCCCGGGAACGCTTCCAGGAGAAGCCCACCTTCGCCGTCCGGGCCCGCCGGGTGGACAAGGGCTTCCCGCTGGGTACCCTAGCCCTGGAACGGGAACTGGGGGCCGTGGTGGTGGAGGCCCTGGGATGGAAGGTGGACCTCTCTCATCCCCAGGTCACCCTGCATGTAGACATCGTGCCCGGCCGGGCCCTTCTGTACGACGAGAAGCATCCCGGACACCACGGACTTCCGGTCGGGAGTACGGGGAAGGCGGTGGGATTGTTCTCGGGAGGCATCGATTCCGTCATGGCTGCCTGGTACATGGCCCGCCGAGGGGTCACGGTGGAGTTGGTGCACTTCCACGCGTTCACCGAGGCTCGATACGCCCACGAGGGACGGGCCGGGAAATTGGCCCGGCATCTGGCCCGATACCTTCCTCAATTGCGGGTCCACTACTTCCCTTACCATTACTTCCAGGCCGCAACCTTGGATCTACCACCCCGACAACAGCGATACGAACTGGTGGTCTTTCGCCGCTTCATGGCCCGTATTGCGGAACAGATGGCACGGGAACAGGGAGGCCAGGCCATCTTCACAGGGGACAGCCTGGGCCAGGTGGCTTCGCAGACCATGGAGAACCTAGCCGCGGTAGATGCCGCGGTGCACATCCCCTTCTTCCGTCCTTTGCTAGCCTTCAACAAACAGGAAATCATTGATTTGGGCGAATCTCTGGGATTTTATGCCCTGGTGCTGGAACCTTACAAGGATTGCTGTTCCATCATCAGCCGCAATCCGGCGACCCGGGCCCGTATGGACGTGGTGGAAGCCATGGAAGCCCGCATCAACATCGAGAGGCTTGTGGAAGTCACCCTGGCGGCTCGGGAGACCTTTTGCTATCTTCCTCAAGGGGAAGCCCTTAAGGAAGAGACTTCCCCCTCGGTTTCAACGTGAGGCCTGCATGGAGGCAGGAGGAAAGAAATCGTGGTGTGGGGCGGCGCAGCCGCCCCACACCACGATTTCTCGAGTTGTCCCCAGGTCCTGAGCCTGATGAGGCCTACGCGCCACCAGGAGGGGGAATGCTCCTTGCCCCATTTTTGTTTTCCTCTCAGGAGAGAATCGGTAGTATACTCGTGCACACCTTAGCCTTCTCGGGAGGACGACCCGTCATGGAGACGCTCACGCCTGCCCAAATCGAAGGATTGAAGCAACAGGCGGCGTACTACGCGGTGGAACACTTCGTGAAGAGCGGCATGGTGGTGGGCCTGGGCACAGGCTCTACCGCGGAATACGCGGTGCGGGAAATCGCCCGTCGCCTGCAGGCCCGGGAATTGCGCCATGTGGTGGGCATTCCCACTTCCCGCCGCACCGCCCAACTGGCCCTGGACCTGGGCATTCCCTTGGGAGACCTCAACTCCCATCCCCAGGTGGATGTGGTTCTGGACGGCGCGGACGAAGTGGACCCCCAGGGTAACCTGATTAAAGGCATGGGAGGCGCTTTGCTCTGGGAGAAAATCGTGGCCACCGCGGCCCAACAGGTCGTCATCCTGGTGGACATGCGCAAGCGGGTGGAACGCCTGGGCACGCGAACCCCGCTTCCGGTAGAAGTCGAACCCTTTGGTTGGCGCATCCATGTCCCCTTCCTGGAAGAACGGGGAGGCCAGGTCCGCATCCGAGCCACGGAAGATGGTGAACCCTTTGTCACCGATGGCGGCCATTACATCTTAGACGTGACCTTCCCCAACGGCATCGAGGACCCCTGGCGCCTGGCCCAGATGCTCCAAAGCCGCGCGGGTATCGTGGAGCACGGCCTGTTTCTGGGAATGGCCGACGTCATCGTCGTGGGCACCCTGGAAGGTGTGGAGGTGCACCGTGGAAGTTAAACTCTCGGCCTCGATTTTGGCCGCGGATTTCGCCCGCCTGGGGGAACAGACCCAGGAAGCCCTCACCGCGGGCGCGCACTGGATTCACGTGGACGTCATGGACGGCCACTTCGTACCCAACATCACCATGGGGCCTGTGGTCGTCCAGGCCTTGCGTCCCCTGGCCGACGCCTACGGGGCCCTGCTGGACGTCCATCTCATGATTGAGGAGCCGGAGCGTTACCTGGACGCCTTTGCGCGCGCGGGAGCGGACATCCTTACCGTCCACGTCGAGGCCACACCCCATCTCCACCGCACCGTGCACCGCATCAAGGAACTGGGGAAAAAAGCCGGCGTAGCCCTAAATCCCGGGACGCCGCTAACATGGGTGGAGGAAATCCTTCCCGATGTAGACCTGCTCCTCATCATGACCGTGAACCCGGGGTTCAGCGGGCAGAAGTTCATCCCCAGCATGATGCCCAAAGTCGTACGGGCCCGGGACCGCTTGCAGGCCCTGGGCCGAAACATCTGGTTGGAAGTGGACGGGGGCATCCATCCCCACACCGTTGGCGATTGCGTCCGGGCCGGGGCCAACGTGGTCGTCGCGGCTTCGGCTCTGTTCAACGCACAGGCCTCTATCACCGAAAACGTACGACGGTTGCGAGCCGCCATTGAAAAAGCCCTCACCCCCGCTTAGAAGGAGGCACGGTGACCCCTGGACCGGTTATCGGCATTACCACCAGTCGATACACCCGAGAGGCCAAACCCCCTGTCGTGGGTGCGCCTGAGAGTTACCTTCGCGCCGTGGAAGCAGCGGGAGGCATTCCCCTGCTCCTCCCTTTCTCCGTCCAGAAAGCCACCTGGCGCCAGTTCCTGCCTCTGATCCATGGTCTGGTCTTCACCGGTGGGGGCGACATCGCGCCCAATTTCACCGGCAACGGACGGGGCCCCCTGCGAGGCGTCCTACCCCAACGGGATGCCATGGAGCTGGACCTGATTCGCCTGGCGGTGGACCGGCGCCTTCCCTTCCTGGCCATCTGCCGGGGGATTCAGGTCCTCAACGTGGCCATGGGCGGCACCCTCTACACCCACCTGCCGGAAGAGTACCCTGGCCTCGACCACGACCGACCTGATGAAGACCGGGAACGGGTCGTCCACCGGGTGGACCTGGACCCGGAAAGCCGCCTGGCCCGTTGGCTGGGCGCCACCCGGTTAGGGGTGAACTCCATTCATCATCAGGGCCTCCGCACGCTGGGCCGCAGGCTGCGGGTCGTCGGAAGGGCCGAGGACGGCTTGGTAGAAGCGGTGGAAGTGGAAGACCATCCCTTCGGCATCGGCGTGCAATGGCATCCTGAACTCCTGGCCCCCCACGATGACACCATGGCCCGGCTGTTCCGCCTGCTGGTGGACGCCGCGCGACAGTACCGTCAAGCGTCCCTGCCGGAACGTGGGTGACGTGACGCGCAAGGTTCGTGCCGACCAACTCCTGGTGGAACGGGGTCTGGCCGAGAGCCGCACCCAGGCGCAACGGCTCATCCTGGCCGGCCAGGTGTGGGCCGACGGTCAGCCAGTACCCAAGCCTTCCACCCGCCTTCCCGAAAGCGCCCAACTGGAGGTGCGGCAACGTCCCCAATACGTCTCCCGGGGCGGGGAAAAACTGGAGGCCGCGCTCCAGCGGTTCCATGTCCCTGTCCAGGATCGGGTGTGCGCGGATGTGGGCGCGTCCACCGGGGGGTTCACCGATTGCCTGCTCCAACACGGCGCGCGACGGGTGTACGCCATTGACGTGGGTCATGGCCAGCTTCACTGGAAATTGCGCCAGGACCCCCGGGTGGTCGTTATGGAGGGTGTGAACGCCCGCTACCTGGAATCTCTGCCCGAACCGGTGGACCTGGTCACCATGGACGTGTCCTTCATCTCCGTGCGCAAAATCCTGCCCACGGTGCGCGGCTGGCTGCGTCCGGAGGGCCGGGTGCTGGTGCTCATCAAACCCCAGTTCGAAGCCGGGAAGCGGGAGGCCGCTCGCGGGAAGGGGGTCATACGCAAGCCGCAAGTCCACCGGAAGGTGCTGGAAGAGGTGCTGACGGACCTCATGGCCCTGGGGTACCGGGTTTTAGGCGTGATGCCCTCGCCCATCCGAGGCGCGAAGAAGGGCAACATCGAATTCTGGGCCCACTTGAAGTACGCGCCAGATGACCCTTTCCCTTCTCAAGCGTCCTGGGTATCCTGGGTGGAAGATGCCGTGCGCGAAGCCCATGCCTCTTGAACACCGAGGTGGACCGATGACCCTTCCGTCCCCTGTTTCCGGTTCCTGGCGCGCCCTTTTCCGCGTTTTGGGGAGCCTGGTCCTGTTGCTGGTCACGTTGTGGGGATGCCGCCCCGCGCCTTCCCCCGCGACCTCCTCTCCGGGGGCTCCGCCCTCCCAGGCAAAGCCCACCTCCGCGGCCACCGCCACCCTGGCTCCCACGGCCACCCCCTCGCCGCCTCCAGCCGTGGTGTTCCTGTGGACAACCCCGGAGACCGGGGAAGACCGGGTGACCGCGGTCCGGGAGTGGTGGGCGCAACAGGCCCCCGACCCCTCCTGGGTCCTGGAAATCGGCTCCGATGTGGACGCAGCCTTCCAGGCTGCGCGCGTGCAGGCGGTCCTGGCGGCCCCGGAGGTTCCCCCCGGTCTGGCGGCGGAAAAGGCCCGGATGTATCCCCAGGTTCCCTTCCTCGCCATGGGCGCGTGGAAGGGGCAAGGCCCTCCTCCGGAGAACCTCATCCTGCTGGACCCAACGGGGACTGAGTCGGTCTACCGGGCCTTCCTTGCCGGTTATCTCAGCACCCTGCTCAGCCCCAACTGGCGTGGGGTCATGGTGGCCCCGGCGCCCCTCATGGATACCTTGCGGGCCAAGGCGTTCGTGGCCGGGGGACGCTACTACTGTGGCCTGTGTCGTCCTCCCAAACCCCCTGTCCTGGCCTACCCTCGACTGCAACCCGTGCTGGGTGGTGAAGGCGCCACTCCCTGGCGACAAGCCTGCGAGAAGGCGGTGCTGGAAGACAGGGTCGAGACCGTCTATCTGGTGGACGCGCCCGACCCCTCCGTGGTGTCCTGCTTCCGCCAATGGTCGGTGGCGGTCCTGTGGGACGGCCCGGCGCCCCAGGACGCCGACGTATCCATGGCTCTCCGGGCCCCGACCTGGCCGGAAATCCTGGAGACCTATGGGGCTTCCTTGTGGACGGGCACGGGAGGACAGGTCATACCCCTTCCTCTGGTCTTCGACGTGCGCGACGCGGATTTCCAGGCCGAACACCAGGGTAAGCTGGCCGAAGCCCGGGAAGTATGGGAGATGCTGATCCGGGGATGGATTGCGCTGCCGGAAGACGAAGGATGACGCGAGGGGCCCTATGAGGTCGCGGGCCGAACCCGGGCCTCGCCCGGCACTTCCGCGCCGGCCATCCACAGACCCAAGGTGGCCCGGTCGGCCTTGTCCGCATCCACTTCCGCCACGATGCGGCCTTCATACATGACCGCAATGCGGTCGGAAAGGCTGAGAATCTCGTCCAGTTCTGCGGAGATGAGGAGCACCGCCACACCTTGGTCCCGAAGTTCGACGATGCGCTTGTGGATGTACTCAATGGAACCTACGTCCAGCCCCCGGGTAGGTTGGTTGGCAATGAGCACCCGTACCGGACGGCTGAACTCCCGGGCCACGATGACCTTCTGCTGATTGCCGCCGGACAGGGTGGCCACAGGGACCTGGGGGCCCGGCGTGCGGATGTCGAACTGTTCAATGAGGCGCTCGGCGTACTCCAGCACCGCGCGCGGGTTCCGCTGCCATCCGTTGGCAAAAGGTGCCTTGTAGTACGTGCAGAGCACCAGGTTATCGGCCACCGAGAACGGCAGCACCAAACCGTGACGCTGTCGGTCCTCTGGAATGTGGGCCAGGCCCCGCTCGATGAGGACCCGGGCCCGTTCAAAAGGCATGGCCTCTCCGGCAATGCGCACCACGCCCCGTTGAGGACGACGCAAACCCGTCAGTACTTCGGCCAGTTCCGTTTGACCGTTGCCCTGTACGCCAGCAATACCCAGGATTTCCCCGGCTCGCACTTTCAAGGACACACCATCGACCACCGGCACCCCCCGCTCTTCCACATATAGGTCCTCGACTTCCAGCACCACCTCTCCGGGATGGGCCGGTGGCTTCTCCACCCGCAACACCACTTCACGCCCCACCATCATGCTGGCCAGCTCGGTCTCCGAGGTCTGCTCGGGCGTGGTCTCGCCCACCACCCGGCCCTGGCGCATGACCATGATGCGGTCGGCAATGGCCAGGACCTCCTTGAGTTTGTGGGTGATGAACACGATAGAGACCCCTTGGGCCTTCAACTGGCGCATGATATGGAAGAGCTCCTCCACTTCCTGGGGCGTGAGAACCGCAGTGGGCTCGTCCAGAATCAGAATGCGGGCCCCTCGGTAGAGGGCTTTGAGAATCTCCACCCGTTGCTGCACGCCCACGGGCAATTCTTCGATGTAGGCATCGGGGTCCACCTTGAGCCCATATTGCTCCGACAGACGGCGCACCGCCTCGCGGGCCCGTCGCAAATCCAGCACGATACCCGCGCGCGTCACTTCCGCGCCCAGGATGAGGTTCTCCGCCACCGTAAACACCGGAACCAGCATGAAGTGCTGATGCACCATGCCAATACCCAGGCGAATGGCATCGTGGGGGCTGCGGATGTTGGCCTTCTGACCAAAGACGTAAATCTCCCCTTCATCGGGTTGGTACAGCCCGTAAATGATGTTCATCAGGGTGGTCTTCCCCGCGCCGTTCTCTCCGAGAAGGGCCAGGATTTCCCCTTCCTTGAGGGACAAATCCACATGGTCGTTGGCCAACACGCCAGGGAAGTGTTTGGTGATGCCCCGGGCCTCCAGGACGTATGTCATCACGCGCCCTCCATACCCCAAGGATGGGCACAAGTATAACACCAGCCGGAGCCAAAAGGCCCCTTTCCCCCGGGAAAGGGGCCAGCCAAGCATGGTTCAGGTGCGAATCCACAACACCCGGGGCATGCCTGCCAGGTCGGACAGCACCTCTACCCTCGCTTTGGGAAGGTGATGCCTGACCACCTCCCGTAACGCAGTCACCTGGGCAGGCGCGATTTCCAGGAGAACGTGCCCTCCGGGCCTTCGAAGGCGCGAGGGCAGCTGGGCCAGCAGGGCGCGCAACCACCACGTGCCTTCAAGTCCTCCATCCAGGGCCAAACGCGGCTCCCAACGAGCCACCCGAAGATGGGTCAGCTCCATCGAGGGGATGTAGGGCAGGTTGGCCACCACCACGTCCCACGGCCCGGCCAGAGGCTCCAGCAGAGAAGCCTGGAGCAAAGGCACCCGGTCCTGCAAGCCGTAACGGGCCCGATTCCGCCGGGCCACCTGAAGGGCATCCCAGGAGACATCCGTAGCCCAGACGGTCAGACCGGGGCGTTCCAGGGCCAGGGTGAGGGCGATGCAACCGGAACCCGTCCCCACGTCCACCACCCGGGGGGAAGGACGGGTGGAAAGCGCCCGAAGGGCAGCGTCCACCAGGGTCTCCGTTTCGGGGCGGGGAATCAGGACGGCAGGGGTCACGTAAAAGGGCCGCCCGTAGAACTCCCATTCCCCTAGGACGTAGGGAAGGGGTTCCCCCGTCTGCAAACGACGCAGCCAGTCTTGCAACTGAGCGACTTGCGGGGACGACAGGTAGGCTTCCGGATGGGCCAACACCCAGGCCGGAGACCGTCCCAGGAGATGGGCCAGGGCCCGTTGGGCATCCAAGGGCGCGGTCTCCGAATGGGGGGCCAAAGCCTGGGCCAAGTCTTGCAGGGCTTCTCGCACGGTGATGTTCGACATACCCGTCCTCCCACCCCGGAACCAGGATGCGCCGGACGCGGGTTCCGGATGCGCACCCCGCCGGGGTCGGAAACAAAGAAAAGGCCACATTTCGTGGCCTTTTGCGTGCAGTCGGGGCGGGCGGATTTGAACCGCCGACCTCACGGACCCGAACCGTGCGCTCTCTCCGGGCTGAGCTACGCCCCGACACCTATGGGCGCGGAGGGACTCGAACCCCCAACCAACGGCTTAAAAGGCCGCTGCTCTGCCAGTTGAGCTACGCGCCCGTGCGCTCCACATTGTAGCACGCCGGTACGGTTCGGTCAATGATTCGTGGGTTGAGGTTTGGACAATGACGTATCCTGCCAAGGCGCGCGATGGTACAATAGTCGCTGACACTCCGAACCGCGGGAGGCGAATCATGGCGCAGATTTTGACGGGAACCTGGCGGGTGAAGGCCGGCCTGGCCCAGATGCTCAAAGGCGGCGTCATCATGGACGTGGTCACGCCGGAACAGGCGAAAATAGCCGAAGACGCGGGCGCGGTGGCCGTCATGGCCCTGGAGCGGGTGCCCGCGGACATCCGGGCCCAGGGGGGTGTGGCCCGCATGAGCGACCCAGAATTGATTCTGAAAATCATGGACGCGGTAACCATTCCCGTTATGGCCAAGGTGCGCATCGGCCACTTCGTGGAGGCCCAGATTCTGGAGGCCATCGGTGTGGATTTCATTGACGAGTCCGAGGTGCTGACCCCCGCGGACGAAGAGCACCACATCGACAAGCATAAGTTCAAGGTCCCCTTCGTGTGCGGCGCGCGAAACCTGGGTGAGGCTCTGCGACGTATCGCGGAGGGCGCGGCCATGATTCGCACCAAGGGCGAAGCCGGCACCGGGGATGTGGTGGAGGCCGTGCGCCATGCCCGAGCCGTGATGAAGGAAATCCGGCGCCTGCAGAACATGGCCGAGGAAGAGGTCTACGCTTATGCCAAGGAAATCGGCGCGCCGCTGGAACTGGTACTGGAGACCCGCCGCCTGGGTCGGCTCCCCGTAGTGAACTTCGCCGCGGGCGGCATCGCTACCCCCGCAGACGCAGCCCTGATGATGCAACTGGGAATGGACGGCGTGTTCGTGGGGTCGGGCATTTTCAAGTCCGAGAACCCGGCCAAGCGTGCGGCGGCCATCGTCAAGGCCGTGACCCACTACAACGACCCGGCCATCCTGGCCGAGGTGAGCAAAGGTCTGGGCGAGCCCATGCGGGGCATCCAGGCCGCCACCCTGGCGGCAGAGGAACGCCTGGCCCCGCGCGGGTGGTAAAGATAGCGGACGGTGGACAGCAGACGGCGGACGGCAGATGGTGGGTCATTAATGGCGCTGGTGGTGATTGAACGAGGGACACGAAAACCCATTACCGAGCCCCACCTGGTACGGGTCGCGGGGTGGACGCTGGAGCGCTACCTGCAAGAGGCTCCAGAGAATGCCTTTTGGGAGTTCGTACGCGGAGAGGTGATTATGCACTCTCCGGTCAGGGCCGAGCATCAACGCGTCGTGCGTTTCCTTACCTTCCTGCTTCAGGGTTATTGCACAAAACGGGCGCTGGGTTGCGAGGTACTCAACGGGCCTGCGGGGGTGCGCCTAGCCCCAGAGGTCATCCGAGAGCCGGACATCTTCGTGCTGGCCGCGGAGGCGGTGGAGAAGGCGCAGGGCTTCCCTGTGGAGGCCCGACCCCTGCTGGTGGTGGAAGTGGTCAGTCCTTCGACCCGTACGCTGGACCTGGTGGAAAAGCCCTATGACTATGCTCATGCGGGTATCCCCGAATACTGGGTGGTGGACCGGGAAAGACGGCATTTCTACTTCCACGTTTTGTCTGACGCGGGCTACCGGGTCGACGTCTGTCAGGAAGGCCGGGTGCATTCCCGTGTTCTCCCGGGCTTCTGGCTCGATGTGGCCTGGTTATGGCGAGAACCTCTGCCTTCCGAGTGGGAAGTGCTGGCGAAGGTGGTGGGCAGTGAGCGGTCAGCAGTGGGCAGTGGGCCGACCGCCGACCGCTGACCGTCGACTGCCCAACAACGACCAATCCCCGCAGGAGGTCTCTCATGAAATCCTTGACCATTGGCGTGCTCGCTCTCCAGGGCGATTTCATCGAACACGAAGCCATGCTCCGCCTCCTGGGTGTGGAGACCCGGCAGGTGCGTTTGCCGGAACATCTGGAGGGCCTGGATGGCCTCATCATCCCCGGCGGCGAATCCACCACGATGGGCCGTTTGGCCGTAGACTTCGGCTTGATCGAACCTTTGCGGGCCTTTGGGAAACAAAAGCCCGTTTGGGGTACGTGCGCGGGAGCCATCTTCTTGGCCAAGGACATCCATCGCGACCAGCCCATTCTGGGGCTGATGGACATCGTGGTGGAACGCAACGCCTTCGGCCGCCAGGTGGACAGTTTCGAGGTGGACGTCGTCATCCCTGCTTTGCAGGTGGTGGATCCGGACCCCCGTCCCTTCCGGGCCGTGTTCATCCGGGCACCCATTATCGAGCAGGTGAACCCGCCCGCGGAGGTGCTGGCCACCCTGGAAGACGGTACGATTATCGCCGCGCAACAGGGCCATTTATTGGCCACATCCTTCCACCCTGAACTCACCGATGACCTTCGCTTCCACCGTTACTTCCTCCACCTCGTGGAACAGAGCCGTCTTCGCCGCCAACCTGCCGGACAACAGGTATCGGGGAACGGCCGTTAGTCCGAGGCTGAGGGTGAAGCCTCGGGGAGCGCTTCCTTGGTGAGGGAAGCGCGCACCACGGGAGGTGGGTATAGCGTGATGAAGTACGAAACTTCTCAGCCCAAGAAGGCGCGCCGCAGGTTCTCCTGGTCTTCCCTGTGGCGGCGGTTTGGTTTCCTCTTTCGCCCGGGTTTAGGCATCAAGCGCTGGTTCCTGGTTCTCCTCATCGGTCTCTTTCTGCTGGCCGTGGGCTTCGCCATGGCGGTCCTCCACGTCTACCGTACCACGCCCGAGGCCTCATGGTGGACACCCATTCTGTCCGGGGCCGCGTTGCGCTTTCTTCCCCGCCCATTACGGGTGTTGATTTTCGGCGGCGCAGGCCTGGTCCTGATTGGTTGGGGCCTGTGGGGCCTTTCCCGCAGCCTCATCGCGCCCTTTTTGCGAGAGGACCGCTCGTATCTGGACATGCTGGCCCGCTACCACCAGCGAGAACGGGGTCCCCATGTGGTGGTCATTGGCGGTGGGACGGGACAATCCACGGCGCTACGGGGCCTGAAGCACTACACCCATAACCTGACGGCCGTGGTCACGGTGGCTGACGACGGGGGTTCTTCGGGACGTCTGCGACGTACCCTGGGTATCTTGCCTCCGGGGGATATCCGCAACTGCATGGTGGCCCTGGCTGACGACGAGGATTTGCTTTCCCGCCTCTTCCAGTATCGTTTTCCCAAAAACCAGGGGAGCGAACTGGACGGTCATTCCTTCGGCAACCTATTCCTCACGGCTATGACGGGGCTGACCGGCAGTTTCGAAGACGCCATTCTCGAGGCGGAACGGGTGCTCTCCCTGCGCGGCCGGGTGGTGCCTTCCACTCTTACGCTGGTGAACCTGGCCGCGGATGTGCTGGTGCCTTACGAGAATCGCCCCGTACGGGTGGTAGGGGAGAGCCGCATTCCCGAAGTGCCGGGCCGTATCCAGCGGGTGTGGCTGATTCCCGAGCGACCGCCAGCCTTTCCCGTAGCCGTTCAGGCCCTGTTGAATGCTCAGATGGTGATCATCGGACCGGGAAGTCTTTACACCAGCATCCTGCCCAATCTGTTGGTCCCGGAGATTGCCGCGGCCTTGCGGGCCACCCGGGCCTTACGGGTGTTCGTGGTCAACGTGGCCAATCAGCCGGGAGAAACGGACGGCTATTTCGCCCACGATTACGTTGAGGCTTTGGAGCGGCACATTGGATCCGGCACCATTGACCTGGTGCTGTTGAACAACCGCACCGACCTGGAATTGCCCCCAGGGGTCGAGTGGGTTCAGGAAGACCCTCATTATCCCATCCGGTACCCCGTGCACCGTGCCGACCTGGTGGACGAAGCCCATCCCTGGAAACACGATCCCCACAAACTGGCCCGAACCCTTATTCGTTTACTGGAGGAGCAGACCGGGCCGTTGGTTCAGGCCGGATGAAGGAAAGAAGGGTTGGGCGGTACATACGCCGCCCAACCCTTTTTACGTCTACGCTCGTAGCAAGCGTAAGGCATTCCCCACGACCACGAATTCGCTCAATTCGTGAACGAGCACGGCCAGGGATAGGGTGAAGAGGCCAGCCAGAGCGCCCGCGCTCAGGGCCAGCACCACCGCGATGGCGAAGACCACGTTCTGCCACATAATTCGTTGCGTATAACGAGCCAGTTGCAGGGCGTAAGGTACTTTCTTCAAATCGTCGGCCATGAGGACCACATCGGCCGTTTCCATGGCCACATCGGTGCCCGCTGCGCCCATGGCAATGCCCACCGAGGCCTCGGCCATCGCCGGCGCATCGTTGACCCCATCTCCTACCATGGCTACATGCCGATAGCGGTTCCGTAGCTCGCGCACGCGTGCGACTTTGTCCTCTGGCTTCAAGCCTGCGTGGACTTCATCAATGCCCAACATGCGAGCGATGGCCTGAGCCGTGTCAGGGTGGTCACCGGTCAACATGGCCACCCGTACGCCTAAACGACGAAGGTCCGCCAACATCTCTTGGGCTTCCGGCCGCGGTTCGTCCCGCAGAGCGATCAGGCCGATAGGTCGGGCCCCCTGAGGAACATCCAAGGAGTCGTCGTCTCCCACGCCCACGACAACCACGGTTTTACCTTCGGTCTGCAGGGATCGAATGCGCTGTGTCGCTTCCGAAGGTAAGACTTGGTTGAAGAGCTCGGCCCGTCCGACCAGAACATGACGACCGTTCCACAGACCTTGGATGCCCTGTCCCGGTAGGGCCTGAATATGGGACGCGGGTCGTACGGTGAGGCCACGGTGTTCGGCCGCCTCCACAATGGCCCCAGCTAAAGGATGTTCGCTGTGGACTTCCACCGACGCGGCCAGGGCCAAAACTTCTTCTTGGGAAGCGCCATTTAGGGCTAAGACATCGGTCACGCGCGGGCGGCCCCGAGTAAGGGTGCCCGTTTTGTCCATGGCGATGACCCGTACCCGGGCCAATTCCTCCATGTAAATTCCCCCTTTGACCAACACCCCTCGCCGGGCCGCGGTTCCCAACGAAGCCACGAAGGTCAGTGGTACACCAATGACCAGGGCGCACGGAGCTGCAGCCACAATGAACACCGTACCCCGACGAATCCACTCCACCCAGGGCGCGCCCCAAAGAAGAGGTGGCGCGAGGGCGATGACGACCCCCAAAAGCAGCACCGCGGGACTGTAACGCCGGCCGAAGCGCTCTACGAACTGCTGGTGCTGTCCCTTGCGACGTTGCGCTTCCTCTACCATGGCGATCATCCGGGCCAGGGTGTTCTCCGCGGCCGTTTTGCTCGCCCGGACGATGAGCACGCCATCCTGGTTCACGCTCCCGGCCAGCACCATGTCTCCCGGCTGTTTGGGCACGGGTGCGCTCTCACCCGTAATGGGGGATTCGTCCACGTACCCGCGTCCTTCCATCACCGTCCCGTCGGTGGGTACGGATTGGCCCGGTTTGACGATGAAGATGTCCCCAACCTGAATTTCCTCCACAGGAATCGTGACTTCCTGTCCGTCACGCCGAACCAGAGCCACTTTCGGTGCCAGGCTCATTAAGGCCCGGATGGCGGCACGGGTTTTGTCCTCGGTGTAGCTTTCCAGGGCTTCCGCGATGGAGTAGAGGAAGGCCAGGGTGGCGCCTTCGAACCATTCGCCCAGTGCAGCGGACGCGAGGGCGGCCACGGTCATAAGCAATTCGATGCCCACGCGGCGTTCGTGCCACAGGCCCTCTAAAGCCTCTCGACCGAAGTAGAACATACCTGAAGCCATGCTGGCCACCAGCAGCCCCTGCACCACCGTGACCGGCCAACCCATGCGCTGCCCTATCCAGGCCGCCAACAGGAGAAGTCCGGCCAACACGGAACTCAGAACCCGTGGATTCTCCCAAGGTTTTGGGGGACGCGGAATTTCAGCCGAAGACGCGGGTGGGAAACCGGCCGTTTCCAGGTGCTGGCGTAAGGCTTCCAGGGTCGTATGTTGGGGGTCGTAATGCACGACCACCTTGGCCGTGCGGGGATAGACGTCGACCCGGAGAATACCCGGTTGACCCATCAGGTGCCGTTCGATGGCTCGGGCATCGTGTTCACAGTCCAGATTTCGCACACGCGTAACCCACTGCTCTTGATTGGACATCGTACCCCTCCTTTTTTTCGATTTTTGAGCAAAAATTCAAGTATCGGCTACATTGTAATCACGTACAGTTTGGTCGTCAAGGGGGGTGGATATAATTTATTGCAGTTACTGGCAATAGGCCTTCCTTATTGAAGCGTCCAGGGAGAATCTCCGAGGGAAACGATTGAATTGGAGGTGTTTTTCTTGTGTGAAAGGGTTATGGTGTGGGTGAGGGAGAAGGTGTGGGCGTAGGGGTGGGTGCAGGGGTGAATGTAGGCGGCGCCGTCGGGGTTGGCGTGGGTGTTGAAGCGGGCGTCGCGGTAGATGTGGGCGTTGGGGTGAGCGTGGGTGTTGAGGTAGGTGTCGGCGTGGGGGTGGGGATGGCCAGTTGGACGGTGACCCGGTGTTCGGCATATGCGGGCTCAGGGCCTTCAATGCGCAGGATGAGGGTGACCTTTTGGGGAAAGGTCTCCCAATCCCAAATGTCCAGCAGGTTCCAAACGGCCAGGGTGTCAGGCTCGGTTACTGGCGCTTCCCGGATCGTGATGGTGCCTTCTTGTTCGTCCGCGCGATAGCGTAAGAGATACCGCTCAAATCCCTCTCCCGCGGCCACACCTCGAATGAGGATTTCGGGTGTGGTGATGGTGCTGCCGTCGGCGGGGCTGAGGATGCGTACTTGGGGACGGGGATCATCAGGACCGCATTTTCGCTTGGGATAGAAGATGAGGGGGTCGAAACCCATCTCTTTGGCCCACTGGCGGCCCCCTTCCGTTTCCTTCAACCATTTCCGGGCCCAGGGGTCCTTGACCTTGATGACCAGCCACCTGTCCGTGGCGAAGTCCTTGCACGCCTCAGAAGCCAAGAGGAGCGTCCAGGAGTCCAATAACGGACGCTGCCAGAGGTCTTCGGAGGCCGGAAGGGGCGGCTGGTCCACGGCGAACCATTCCTTGCGGGTCTTGGGACACCAGGGCGACGGCTCGGTGCCGGAAATAGCGCAAATTTTACGACGCACCACGGTATCTGGTCGGGGGAATTCCCGGGGATTGCCCACCAGGTAGGGAATGGCCACTTGCATGAATCGGTTCCAGATGGGTGCCGCGCCCGTCACTCCGCTGATGTTCTCCATGGGCGAGTTATCGGCGTTGCCTACCCAGACGCCCACCACCAAGTCGGGGGTGTATCCAATCGTCCAGTTGTCCCGCCAGTCGTCGGTAGTACCCGTTTTCACTGCCGCGGGGAAGGGGAGTTTCAAAGGCGAATTAGGCCCGAAGGCCTGCTTCCGGGCGTCGTTGTCCGCGAGGATGTCGCTAATCAAGAAGGCGTGTTCCGGCCGGACCACCAGGTCCCCTTGGGGAGGTTGGTACTGGTACACAATCTCCCCGTTGCGGTCCTCGATACGCCATATGGCCACGGGGGGGACTTTACGGCCGCCGTTGGCGAAGACCGCGTATGCGGCGGTCATTTCCAACAAGGTGACTTCACCACCCCCCAGGGTCAGGGACAGGCCATAGTCGGGGCGATTGAGGGTGGTGATGCCCAATCGCCGCAAAAAGGCGATGAGTCCATCCTCGTAGGGCGTCGTGGGGTCGTCGTAGATGCCGACGTACTGCAGGGTCTTCACCGCGGGCACGTTGCGAGAATTCCCCAAGGCGTAGCGCACCGTCAAGGGACCCCAGAATTTACGGTCATAATTGACCGGCTCGTAAGGGGGGCGGGGGTCATTGGGG
>WFUL01000191.1 GCA_015484985.1 Anaerolineales bacterium
GGCCTAACCAGGCCCTGAACCGCTGGAAAGAAAAGATAAAGTTGAGGCAGCGGCTTCGCCGCTGCCTCAACTTTATCGCTTTTTCCGGTGGTCCTGTACCCGGTCAGACCCGCGCGAATAAGTGGGTCCTAATACCAATTCTCCGTGAGATAGGACAAAGGCACTGTAGCCCTCATCTTTTGCGTCGAACTTCGTTCCAAATGTTTCACCTTGCAGAAGAGTGGTATAAGTGCCGAACACGCCCAGAGGGATCGCATAGGCCTGATGGGTACAGGACCGGGAGGAGAAAGGCTCATTCCTTTCTTCGCCAGAAGCGGTCCAGAATCCGTCGGGTCGTCGAAAAGGCCAGGGGTGGCAGCGGGTCCTCCGGCGCGAAGAAGGCCGCCCGGTCCGCGTCGTCGCCGGGATGCAACCTTCCCCGGCGGAGGGTTCCCCGATAGACCAGCAGGAGGTCCGCGCCCTGGGGATGTTCCCGTCCATAGAGCACGTCCAGAAGGGGGCCGATGTCCACCTCCAGGCCCGTCTCCTCCCGGCACTCCCGGGCCGCGGCTTCCCGGGGGTCCTCCCCGGCGTCCAGGAAGCCCGCGGGCAGGGTCCAGTGGCCCCTCTGGGGCTCCACTGCGCGACGCACCAGCAGCACCCGGCCCTGGGGGTCGGTCACCAGCACGGCCACGGCCACCTTCGGGTCGGCGAAGTACACCCAACCGCACCGGGGACACACCGGCCGTTCCTTTCCGAAACGCACCTCCCGCACCACCGGCGTGCCACAGCGTATGCAGTAGCGGACGTGGGCGTCGTGCATGAGGGGGCTTCCTTCAAACAATGTGTGCAACGGCAAAGCCGTTGCACACATTGTCTCTATTTTCATCGGGGTCCGTTGAGGCGGGCCAGGACCACCTCTTGAATCCGGGCCTGAACTTCGTCCACCGAACCCGCGGTGGAAATCACCACCCAACGGTCCGGTTCCTCCGCGGCCATACGCAGGTAACCCTCCCGCACCCGTTGGTGGAAGGCTAAGGCCCGGGCGTCGAAGGAATTGAGGCCGCCCGTGCCGGCCCGACGTCGCAGGCCGGTTTTCACATCCACATCCAGCAGAAGGGTCAGGTGGGGGACCAGACCGCCCGTGGCCAGGTGATTTAGCATCCGGAGCTGGGCCACGTCCAGGCCCCGACCGTAACCCTGATAGGCCAGGGTGGAATCCGTGTACCGGTCGCAGATGACCACTTTCCCCTGCGCCAGGGCCGGCCGGATGAGGGAATTGACGTGCTGGGCCCGGTCCGCGAGGAAGAGGAACACCTCGGCCCAGGGGTCCAGGACATCCCCGTACTCAAAGAGCACCTGCCGTACCTGGCGGCCCATCTCCGTGCCACCGGGCTCTCGCGTCCAGAGGACGTCGTATCCCCGGGCCTCCAGGAAGGCCGCCAGGGCCCGGCTCTGCACGCTCTTGCCGCTACCCTCCGGACCTTCGAAGGTGATGAAGAACCCCGTGCCCGGCCCTTCGGGGTTTGCAGGCGGCTTCGTGCTCACACCACCCGCCACCGCAGTTCTCCTCCCGTGAGCGCGGCCCACACCTCCTGGGCGATGTCCAGGGCCACCCGGGCCTGGGCCTCGCGGGTCTGGGCCGCGACATGGGGCGTGGCCACCACCCGGGGATGGGTGACCAAAGGCGTCGCGCCCGGCGGCTCCTGGGCGAAGACGTCCAGCCCGGCACCATACACTCGACCCGACTCCAGGGCCTCCAGGAGCGCTTCCTCGTCCACCACGCCCCCGCGCGCGGTACACAGCAGAATCACCCCCTCCTTCATGCGGGCAAAGGCATCCCGGCCTACCAGGCCTCGGGTCTCCTCGGTCAGGGGTACGTGCACGCTGACCACGTCCGCGCGGGCGTACAGGTCCTCCAGTGAGGCCATGGGCTCCGCGCCCCGTTCCCGGATGGCTTCGGGGTTCAGATAGGGGTCGTAGGCCACCACCTGCATGCCCAGGCCCCGGGCCCGCCGGGCCACGGCCGCGCCGATGCGCCCGATGCCGATGAGGCCCAGGGTGCGGCCCGCGAGCTCGATGCCCATGAAGCGTTTCTTTTCCCAGCGGCCCTGCTTCATGCTCGCGTCGGCCTGGGGGATGCTGCGGGCCACGGCGAAGAGCAGGGCGATGGTGTGTTCGGCCACGGCCTCGGTGGTGGCCTGGGGCGCGTTCACCACGATGACCCCTCGCGCTCGCGCGGCCTCCAGGTCGATGTTGTCCACGCCCACACCCGCGCGGCCCACCACCTTCAGGTTGGGCATCCGGCTCAGGAAGTCTCGAGTCACCTTGGTGCGGCTGCGCACGATGAGGGCGTCCAGTTGGGCCGGGTCCTTCAGGGCCGCGTCTTCCACCAACACCCGCGCACCCCGGTCCTCCAACCAGCGCCGTCCGGATTCATGGATGGCGTCGGCAATGCCGATGGTCCACGACATGGGCATCCTCCTTCAGAAGGCCGGATGGTACTCGCCCCATACCTCCCGCAACACCCGGCAGATTTCCCCTAAGGTCACGTGGTGCTCCACGGCTTCGATGAACAGGGGCATGAGTTCGGCATGGGGGTCCCGGGCGGCCTGTTCGATGCGGGTGAGCAACTCGCTCACCTTCTGGTTGTCCCGTCGGGACCGCAGTTCGGCCAGGCGGCGGCGCTGTTCCTCCTCGATGGCCGGGTCCACTTTGAGGGCTTCCAGTTCGGGCTGGTCTTCTTCCATCTGGAACGCGTTGACGCCCACGATGATTTGCTCGCCCGATTCCACGGCCTGCTGATAGCGATAGGCGGCCTCGTGGATTTCCTGCTGGATGTACCCCCGTTCGATGGCCGTAAGCATCCCGCCCCATTCCTCAATACGCCGGAAGTAATCCCACACCCGGCGCTCGATTTCGTCGGTGAGGTATTCCACGTAGTAGGAACCCGCCAGGGGGTCCACCGTATCCGCCACGCCGCTCTCGTAGGCGATGATTTGCTGGGTCCGCAGGGCGATGCGCGCGGACTTCTCCGTGGGGAGCCACAAGGCCTCGTCCATGGCGTTGGTGTGCAGGGACTGGGTGCCCCCCAGCACCGCGGCCAGGGCCTGCAGGGTCACCCGCACGATGTTGTTCTCCGGCTGCTGGGCCGTGAGGGTGGAACCCGCGGTCTGGGTGTGGAAGCGCAGCATCCACGAGCGGGGATTCCTGGCCCCGAATTTCTCCCGCATGATGCGGGCCCAGATGCGCCGCGCGGCCCGGAACTTGGCGATTTCCTCAAAGAAGTTGTTGTGGGCGTTGAAGAAGAAGGACAGCCGGGGCGCGAAGGCGTCCACGTCCAGTCCCGCGTCCAGGGCAGCCTGCACGTAGGTCATGGCGTTGGCCAGGGTGAAGGCCACTTCCTGTACCGCGGTGGCGCCGGCCTCCCGGATGTGGTAGCCCGAAATGCTGATGGTGTTCCACTTGGGCACCTCCCGGGCCCCGAAGCGGAAGGTATCCGTGATGAGGCGCATGGAGGGCTTGGGGGGAAAGATGTACGTCCCCCGGGCGATGTATTCCTTCAGGATGTCGTTCTGGATGGTTCCCCGGAGTTTCCTGATGTCCGCGCCCTGCTTTTTGGCCACCGCGATATACATGGCCCAGAGAATGGCCGCGGGCGCGTTGATGGTCATGCTGGTGGAGACCCGCTCCAGGGGAATGCCCCGGAACAGGCGCTCCATGTCTTCGAGGGAGGAAATCGAGACCCCCACCTTGCCCACCTCGCCGTGGGCCAGGGGGTCGTCGGCATCGTAGCCCAGTTGGGTGGGCAGGTCGAAGGCTACGGAAAGGCCCGTCTGTCCCTGTTGGAGCAGGTAATGGAAGCGCCGGTTGGTTTCCTCCGCGGTTCCAAAGCCCGCGTACTGGCGCATGGTCCAGAGCCGGCCCCGGTACATGGTGGGGTACACGCCCCGGGTGAAGGGGTACTGGCCGGGAAAGCCCAGTTTCTCCAGGTAATCGGGGTCCTCCCGCTGGGGAACGAGGAAGCGGGGCACGGGAATATCGGAATGGGTGCGAAACTCGGTCCGGCGTTCCGGCGCCTTCTGGAGGAAGGGCTGCAGTACCTTCTCTTCCCACAGGCGGTAGATTTCCCGAAGCCATGCAGGCACGGACATGATGGTCCTCCCGGTCCGGTGTTCGACGGTTCTGCCCTAAATCTACCGCACTTTGGGGGAGGTAGCAAAGAGGGAAGGGAGAGTGTTCAAAAATATGGGGTACCTTTCACACCCCATATTGATTCCATGAAGAGAACGGTCCAGGTTTCGCATAGGCCTGGCCGGGCACGGGACTCCAGGGGGAAAGAAAGATCATGTTCGTGCAGCGGCGAAGCCGCTGCACGAACATGATCTTCTCCTCCCGGTGGTCCGGGGCCTGGTCAGGCCTGCGCGAAAGACATGGGGTGCAGGGTTTTTCACTGTTCTAACAGAAGGGTGAAGCCATAGGGACCTCCCCTTTCGCTTAGATCGAACCGAGCTCAGGACCATAAGGAAGAAAGCATTTGTGTGGGGCGGCTTCGCCGCCCCACACAAATTTATTTTTCTCCCTGCGGTCCTGAGCCCGAGGAGGCCTGCGCGTCACGTGGCAAATCACCTTGAAAAGACCTGGTTTTGTAAGAACGTGCAAAAACCCTGACATGGGGTGCTTTTTCGAATACTCCCAAGAAGGAAGGGATAAAATGAGTATGGAGAGCGACACAGCCGCTTTTGCACACCGTTGGTTCTGTGACCGGTTCAACCCGGTGAAAGGTGAGAGGAGAAGGGAGGGCATTCTTCAAAGGAGGTTCGCCCGTGAGCGAGGTCATCCTGGGATGCTGCGGGTTCCCTCGACGAAAGGCAGAGTACTTCCGGCACTTTGGGGCGGTGGAACTGCAGAGCACCTTCTACCGTCTTCCCCAAAAGAAGACCGCGGCCCGGTGGCGGGAGGAGGCCCCTCAAGGCTTTGTGTTCACCCTCAAGGCCTGGCAGGCCATCACCCATCCCCCCTCCAGCCCCACCTACCGCCGGGCCCGGTGGACACCGCCGCCGGAGGAACGGGAGGCCTACGGCTTCTTCCGGCCCACGCGCCAGGTCTTCGCCGCGTGGGAGGCCACCCGGCGCATCGCGGTGCTGCTGGAAGCACCGGTGGTGGTCTTCCAGTGCCCGCCTTCCTTTCGGCCCACACCGGAAAACGTGGCCAACCTGCGGGCCTTCTTCACCCAGGTGGAGCGAGGGAACCTGACCTTCATCTGGGAACCCCGGGGCGAGTGGCCCCGGGACCTGGTGGCCCGGCTCTGTCGGGAACTGGACCTGGTCCACGGGGTGGACCCGCTGGAACAGCCGCCCACGACTTCAGGCACGGCCTACTTCCGCCTGCACGGCCACGCCCGAGGTCGGGGCCGGTATGCATATCGCCACCAGTACACCGACGAGGAACTGGACGCTTTGCTTCGCCGCTGTCAGGGCTTCACCCAGGTCTACGTGTTCTTCAACAACGCGTTCATGTGGGAGGATGCCCTGCGCTTCCAGACGCGCCTTCGGGCTTCGGGATGAGGCGGCGATAAAGGGCCGCCTCATCCCGAGGGTCATCCTCCCGCGATGCTGGGCAATATGCGCAGTTCCGCGTTCTCTTCCAGGGGCGTGTCCACCCCTTGCAGGCTGCGCACGTCCTCGCCGTTGAGGAAGACGTGGATGTAGGGCTGAAGGCGCCCCTCGCCGTTGAAGAGATGGGGCTTCAGGCGGGGATATTGGTCCACCAGGTCCTGCAGGGCTTCCCGCACGGTGCGGCCCTTCACCTGCACCGCCCGCTGGTTGTCGGCGTAAGGGCGTAGCGGCATGGGAAGCAACAACGTGGGCATGGTTCACCTCCCAGATTGGTTGTTGGTCGATGGTCGATGGTCGTTGGTTATTCGTCGGTCGTCGTCCGTCGTCCGTCGTTCGTCGGTCGTGGGTTGGTTGTTGGTGGGCACGCGAGGGGAGGCGCGCCCACCGTTTCTACGAAAGCCAGCCTTAGCACCCGGCCCGTTCCACCACTTCTTCACAGCGGGAGGCCTCGACGTACTCCACCTGACCCGCCTGGTGGAAGGGGGCCATGAAGCGCTTCAGGTTCTCCAGGTCGTCGGCTTCCACGATGAGCACCAAGGTGTGCCGACCGTTGAGCACGGCCTCCCCGTGGATGCGTACCCCATACTTGGCCGCGTTGGACGGGCTGAGGTGGGCCAGCAACTGGGACCCCATGAAGGGGTCCTTGGCCGGGCAGGATTCGGCGGGATGGGTATGGCGGACGAAGTACAGCATGGCACACCTCTTGATATGGGCCGGAGGCCAAAGCCCCTGGCCCGGAATCGAGAAAGGGATTCATGCTTCCGCGATGACCAGCGGTTCCTCCTCGAATCGGGAGCGGTCGTCGGTCAGCCGCCAGGATTGGGCCTGACGGGCCCGACCCTGACGCACGCTCACGATGAGATAGGACGTGTTGGGCAGGGCCTGGAGCCGGTCGAATTCTGAGGGCCGGCTGGGGTGGTCAGGATGGGAATGGTAGACGCCCAGCACCCACAGTCCCCGGCGCTCCGCTTCCTCTTCCGCCAGCAGCAGGACTTCGGGGGGAATCCGATAGCGCCGGGTGCGCTCTTCCCCCGGCCAGACGTTTTCCACGGGAAGCACGACCTCCACCCGTTTGCGGCCGTTTTCCCCAAGGCGGCCCAGCAGGAACCCGGCGGCCTCTTCGGGATAGGCGCCTTCCAGGTGGTGCAGGATGGTCTGAAAGAGGGGCTTGGGGATTTCCAGGGTCATGCGTCCTCCTCCCAGAAGGGCGCGCTCAGGTAGCGGTCGCCGCCGTCGGGGAAAATGGTCACCACCACGCCCTCCCGCAACTGGGAAGCCACCTGCAGGGCGGCCCAGGCCGCGGCACCGGAGGAAGGTCCCACGAAGAGCCCCTCCTCCCGGGCCAGGCGACGCACCATAGCGTAGGCCGCCTGGGTGGGCACCTCGATAACGCCGTCGGGGAAGGTGGGGTCGTAAATCCCCGGCCGGAGGGCTGTGGGCATGTGCTTGAGGCCCTCCAGACCGTGCATGGGTCCATCGGGTTGCACCGCAAGGATGACCACGTCGGGCAGGTGCTCCCGCAGGTAGCGTCCGGTGCCCATGAGGGTGCCGCTGGTACCCACCCCGGCCACGAAGCGGGTGATGCGTCCTTCGGTTTGTTGAAGGATTTCCGGTCCGGTGGTCAGGTAATGGGCCTGCCAGTTGGCGGGGTTGTTGTACTGGTCCACGTAGCAATAGCGGTCGGGGTGCGCCTCGGCCAGGCGCCGGGCTTCTTCGATGGCGCCGTCGGTGCCCTCCAGGGGGTCGGTCAGAATGAGTTCCGCTCCCAGGGCCCGGAGCATGGCCAGGCGCTCGGGGCTGGCGTTGGCCGGCAGGGTCAGGGTCACGGGCACGCCCAGGGCCGCGCCGAAGGTGGCATAGGCGATGCCCATGTTCCCGCTGGTGGCGTCCAGCAGGCGTTTGCCTCGCAAGCGGCCTGCGGCTAACGCGGTGCGCAGGATGTTCCAGGCCGGCCGGGCCTTGACGGAACCACTGGGGTTGAACCATTCGGCCTTGGCCCAGACCTCCACACCCGGGGGCAGGTCGCGCGCCAGGTGTCGCAGGGGGATGAGGGGCGTTCGGCCCACCGTTGCCGCGATGCCCACTTCGCGGGCCGGGGCCTGCATGGTCAGGGTGGACGGGGTTGGGTGCATGATGAGCGCTCCTCCAACGATAGGGTGGGGAAAAAGAAACACGGCCGGTAAGGGGCGTAAAAAAGCGGTTACCGCCCTGCTTCGGGGCCGTAACCGCCAGGCCGCTTACCGGCCGTGTTCCGACCGGGTGCCTGAGGCGGCTACGGACCCCGCCTCAGACACCGACAACACATCTGTTCAGCCAACCACAAAAGACGCATCATGTTTCCGGTTCCCACGAGTTTTTTAGAAATTCGTCGCACATATTACGGCACTTGTAAGGAGATGTCAAGGGACATTCCTGAGAAAAAGAGATGAGGGCGGCTGCGCCGCCCTCATCCCTCTTCAAAGTCGCGCCAGCTTGCCCAGGCGAATTGAACAAACGACCACAGGTAGATGAGCAATCCCCGCACGGGGCCGTGCTTGAGGAACTTGGAATGATGGCGCACCCCCGGCCAGAGCACATAACGCACGGACCACCCGGCCCGACGGGCAAAGCGGGTCAGGCCGATTTCCAGGCCGTATCCCCAGTCCCGTAGGCAGGACAGCGCGCGGCGGGCCAGGGCGGTGGGAAGGCACCGCTGACCGCTCAAAATCCCACCCCAGTAGCGAAAGGCCCGCAACCAGGGATGGGCCTCGGCCAGCACGGCCACGCTCATGTGACATCGCGCCGACCATACCGGCCGGCACAGGGCTTCGACGTGCTCGCGCGTCACGCCATCCAGGTCCGCGTCCAGGAAGACCACCCAGGGAGTCTCCACATGCCGAAGGCCCTCCCACAGGGCCACGGCCTTGCCCCGGTTGTCCGCCAGGCGCAGGGCCACGTCGCCCCGTCGCAACAGGGGTGCCGCGGCTCCCCAGGTGCCATCGGTGGAGCCGTCGTCCACCAGTACGAGGCGGGCGAAGGGCAGCGGGCGAAGCGCGGTCAGCAAACGGGGGAGCCGGGACCGCTCCTGGTAGGCCGGCACCACCACGGTGGTGCGGGACCATGCGTCAACGTCCCCGGGAGGGCCTGAGGAAAGATAAATGGATGCAGCAGCGGCGAAGCCGCCGCTGCTGCATCCATTTATCTTTGCACGACCTAATAGGCCTTGGGATGGTAGAAGCCCCGCCATATCGTCATCCAGAGGATTTTCAAATCCAGGAACAGGGACCAGTTGTGGATGTAGTACAGGTCGTACTGGAGCCGCATGAGCAGGTCCTCTTTGGTCTTGATTTCCCCCCGCCATCCATGCACCTGGGCCCAGCCCGTCATGCCGGGTTTGACCCGGTAGCGCAGGATGAAGCCGTCCACATACTTCCGGAACTGGTCATCCATGACTACCGCAAAGGGCCGGGGTCCCACCAGACTCATCTCCCCTTTGAGCACGTTGAAGAGTTGGGGCAATTCGTCCAGGGAAAAGCGCCGCAACCAGCGTCCCACACGGGTCACGCGCTTATCCTGCTGGGTTGCGGGTTTGACTGCCGGGCCGTCTTCCACCACCCGCATGGTGCGGAACTTCCACATCCAGAACGTCTTTCCATTGAGGCCGTAACGTCGCTGCCGGAAGAGCACCGGGCCCGGGGAATCCAGTCGAATGGCTATGGCGATGAGGAGCATGAGGGGCGCGAAGACCACCAGGGCCAGGGTGCCGATGACCAGGTCCTCCAGCCGTTTGAGCCACTGGGCCGGCCCCTGCAAGGGAGAGGCAAAGAGGGCCCAGCAGGGCACCCCGCCGAACTCCTCCGGCCGTGGGTTCAGAAAGGGGAACAGGGGGGTTTCGGGGAGAATGTACACATCGCACGGCCCGTTCAGCCACTTCCCCAAGGTTTTGAGCTCTTGTTGGGCTGCGGACCCGGCGAGGAACACCACATCCACCCCGTGGTTCTGGAAAAAGGCGCGCAGGTCTTCCGGTTTTCGACCGCGCATGGGGGCCAGGGTGGGTGGCGGCGAAGTCGTTTCCTCGTCCACCAGCACGGCCACGGGGCGGATGCCCCATTGGGGGTTTTGCTGGAAGTGTTCCAGGAGACGCTGGGCGAGGGGATTCCAGCCGATGAACACGGCCTTCCGCTGCCCGTTCTGACGGGTGTACAACGGGGTCAGGCCGTACAGCCAGGCGCCGCGCACGACCACCAGGCCCAGGGGAGCGCCGACCGCCCACAAGCCCATGGCCAGGCGGGAGAAGCGATGCGTGCATTTGCACATCCATCCGAGGAAGAGCAGGAACACCACCGTCCAGAGCCAGGCCTGGAGAAGGTGGCGGCCCAGGACGCTCAGGGAGTGGGTGGGCACCGTGTAGATTTGATACCCTTCCGCGATGAGCCATAACAGGACGATGGCGATGAGGGCCAGCATGATGTAGTCGGTGGACAGAGGCAGCCCGCGCAGCCGAAGGGCCAGGAACAACGAAGCCACCAGCACACCCGCATCCATGAGGCGAAGGACCAAACGACCCCCAAAGGTTCCGGTCATGGGATTCTCCCCCCTCCTCCAACAGGCTCTATGATGAACGGCGTCCTGCAGGACGCCGGAACGCGCCTCTCCGTCAGGGTGAGCAGGCTTCCCCCGTCATGTTCAAGGTCTCCAGGCGTTGCCGCAGGTCCTGCCGTTGAGGTTGCAAACGCAGGGCCTGACAGTAGGCCTGGGCCGCCCGCTCCCGCTCCCCCGCGGCCTCCCAGTAACGGGCCAGTTGGGTCCAGTGGGATATGGACGGTTGCTTTTCGTATTTCAGGCCCTGTTCGTACATCCGCGCGGCCTCTTCCATGCGCCCCTGCATCGCCAGGGCCCGGGCTTTGTTATAGTAGCCCGGGGGCCAGGTGGGGAAGCGCTCGATAATTGTATCATAGAGGGCCAGGGCCCGGCCCAAATCCCGACGGTCTTCTGGCGCGTCCCGCCACATGTTGGCCCAGGTGAGCCACCACCAGCGGTATTGTGGGTTGTGGTCCAAGGCTTGTTGGAACCAGCGGTCGGCTTCCTCGTAGGCGCCGTCCTGGAGGTAAATCCATCCCACGCCCCAGTGCCCCCGTCCGTCACCGGGTTGCTCCCGCAACAACAGCGATACCTGGGCCAGGGCCTCTTCCCTCCGTCCCAACCGGTACAGGCACACCATCCGTCCCAGCACCGCGTCTCCTCGCCACCAGGGCCAGTCGGACGTGCTGGCGATGGCCTGCCCGTAAGCCGCTTCCGCGTCTTGGCAATCCCCCTGAGCCCTTCGAATGTGGCCTACTTCCAGCCACCATCGTCCCCGCAAAGGCGATTGGGGTAATCGAGCGATGGCCTCCTGTAAGACCTGCAGGGCCGCGTCGTCCCGCTTCTGACGTCGTAAGAAGGTTACCCAGGTCATCAAACCCTTTTCGGCGTCTGCTTCATAGGCGGTGCGGGCGTAGATTTCCGCGGCCACCACATCACCCTTCTCCCAGGCTTCCCGCATACCCTGGCTCAATGCTCGGATATGTTTCCCCATCCGCCAGTAGTACGCGGCCCGCGCGGCGTTGCCTCGACGATGGTAATAATGGCCCAGGGCCAGGGAGACCTCCTTCCAGCGGGGGGCCGCGCGCTCCAGGGGAGTCAGGTCTTGGGGCTCCAAAGGGGGGCGGCCTTCCTCCAGCTGTTGGAGGAGGACCCACAACCACCCAGGGAGATGCGCCTCTGGCGGTCGAGGTGGGGTCCGGTTCTGCAAGCGGGCCTGGCGGTAGCGTAAGGACCAGGCGTTCACCGGACCCGCCCCGAAGAGGGCCAGGGCCAGCAAGACGCCGCCCGTGAGGAGCATTCCCCGGTGCCACCGCCGTCGGGCAGGGGCCGATGCCGGTTTCCACGCTCGATACAGGCCCTCGATGAGGGCCGCGAGGGTCCATCCCTGGAAGAAGAAGCCCGGCCCGTTGGATTCCCCCAGGCCGAAGACCATCAGGGCCACCCAGCTCCCGCCCAGGCCCAGAAGCAAGCCCGCAGGCACGGCCCAGGGGTGGGTTTGCGCACGGTGCCGGGACCACAGACGTCCCCACAGGAAGAGCACGCCCAAGGTCAACGCCAGGTACCAGAGCAGGCCGGGGAGGCCCATGTCCGCGGCCATTTGCACGTACGCGTTGTGGGCGTTGGCGCGGATCCCCGCGAGCTCGGGAAAAATGTCGAGGGGAAACAGCCGGGGATACCAGAAACGCAGGCTGTGGAAGCCGATGCCGGTGAGGGGGAACCCCCAGGTGATGTAGAGGCCCAAGCGCCAGTAAGTGAAACGGGCCACGGTGAGGGTCCCGAAGCGTCCCTCGTTCGCCTGCCACCAGTCCAGCAGCTCGGGCCAGATCCGCCACAACAGCACGGCCAGGCCCAGCAGCGCGAGCCCTCGCAGCCCGCCGGGGAGCAGAGCCAGGGCCATGAAGCCCAACCCCGCGGCCAGGGCCATCAACCCGGCGCGGGACTGGGAAGCCAGGAGCCCTCCCAGGGTCACGGGCAGGGTGAACAGGGCCAGGAGGACCAGGAAGCGGTAGGGCCTCGGGCGGTTGCGGCGGCCCACACCGGCCACCAGGCCGTCCGCCAGAA
>WFUL01000192.1 GCA_015484985.1 Anaerolineales bacterium
ATGCTGGACAGCCCCTTCTACACAGGAGATTTCTGGATGGTCGAGTTAGTGTTGGTTCAACTCATCGTACTGACGGAACGCGTCCTTTCTCTATTGGTCATCGTTTATGTAGTGCTGTCCTACTTCGTATCCCCCTGGAACACCGTACGCCGCACCCTGGCGCGCATCGTAGAGCCCATGTTGGAACCTCTGCGCCGCTTCATCCCGCCCCTGGGCCCCCTGGACCTGACCCCCATTGTGCTCCTCATCCTTATCAGTGTGGTGGCCCAGATCTTGATTTCCCTGGTGACCACCATCTTCTAAGTGAGGGTAACACGCATGCTTACGAAATTTCGAAAACACCGATTCCACGACGGGCGCTCCGGCGCGGCTCTGACCATCCGGGTCATCCCCCGGGCTGCGCGAACGGAGATTGCCAACATCATGGAGGACGGTACGGTGCGCATTCGCGTAACCGCGCCTCCTGTGGAAGGGAAGGCCAACCAGGCTGTTATCGATTTCTTAGCAGAGGTACTGGGCGTGGCCCCATCCCAAATCGAAATCGTGGCCGGAAAGCAACGCCGGGATAAAATCGTGGCCATCACCGACATGACCCCACAAGAGGTGGAAAATCGCCTTCTTGCCTATCTCCAACGTCGTTCGAGGTAAAGGAATCATGCTCAAAAAACTGCTCCAGTGGGTAAGCGGTGACCCCATCCAGCACACCATCAAGACCTACCGCCCCCTGGTGGACCAAATCAACGCCTTGGAAGAAGAATTCGAATCCCTCACCGACGCCGAACTTCGGACCAAGACCGACGAATTTCGCCGTCGCTTGGCCAAAGGGGAAACCCTGGACGACATCCTCCCCGAGGCCTTCGCCGCGGTTCGAGAAGCAGCCAAGCGCACCCTGGGGCTGCGTCACTACGACGTGCAACTCATGGGTGGCATCGCCCTGCACGAGGGCAAGGCCATCGAAATGAAAACGGGCGAGGGCAAGACCCTGGTGGCCACTCTGCCCCTGTACCTGAACGCCCTGGCCCTGAACCCCAAATGGGTCGAGAAGGCCAAAGCAAAATGGGGCGACGACCCCGACCGCTGGGAGTTCGTACCCCTGGACGGCGAACCTGTGGGCCGGGGGGTCCACCTGGCCACGGTGAACGATTACCTGGCCCGCCGTGACGCCCGCTGGATGGCCCCCATTTACGACCTGCTGGGTCTCATCGTGGGCGTCCTCCAGATGGCCGCGGTGACCGAAGGCGGCAAAAAAGCCTACATCGTCGACCTGGAAAAGCGCTCCTCCAAGGAGCAGGAAGACCAGTTGCGCATGGTCCCCCGCCGGGAGGCCTACAAGGCGGACATCGTCTACGGCACGGCCCAGGAGTTCGGTTTCGACTACCTGCGGGACAACATGACCCTGCGGGCCGAAGACCAGGTCCAGCGAGACCATTACTACGCCATCATCGACGAAGTGGACAACGTGCTCATCGACGAGGCCCGCACCCCCCTCATCATCTCCGGACCCGCCAGCGAGGACGTGGAATGGTACATGCGTATGGCCCAAATCGTCAAGCGTCTCAAGCCCGGGGAGGACGTGGAAATCCACGAGAAGGACAACACCGTAGTCCTCACCGAATTGGGCGAGGCGCGCGTAGAGGAAATGCTGGGCATGCCCTTGCGGGACCCGGAGCGTCCTGAGGACCTGACACCGGAACAGGAACGCCTCTGGGGTTACCTGGAACAGGCCCTTCGGGCCCAATTCCTCTACAAGCGCAACAAACACTACATCGTCCAGAACCGACGGGTCATCATCGTGGACGAGTTCACCGGCCGGCTCATGCCCGGTCGCCGCTGGTCCCACGGCCTGCATCAGGCGGTGGAAGCCAAAGAAGGTGTGCCCGTCCAGCCGGAGAACATCACCTATGCCACCATCACCCTGCAGAACTTCTTCCGCATGTACGAAAAACTGGCGGGCATGAGCGGTACGGTGCTGACCGAAGCGGAGGAATTCCGCACCATCTACGAACTGGACGTGGCCGCCATCCCCACCAACCTGGAATACCAGGCCATGGGCCCCAACGCGCCCCTCCTGGCTCTGGAGGACGTGGACGAAGAGGGCTACAAGTACACCTACTACGTGCGCCGGGACGACCCTGAGAAGAAACCCGTCTTCTGGAAGCGCAAGGACTACCCCGACGTCATCTACCGCACGGAGGAAGCCAAGTTCCGGGCCATCACCTGGGAAATCCTGCGGTTCCACATCCAGGGGCGGCCCATGCTGGTAGGCACGGGATCCGTAGAACTCTCGGAACGCCTGGCCTCGCGCCTGGAGGCCGGACCCCTGCGCAAGCTGGTGCAAATCATGCTGGTACGGGACGCCTTCCTGGAGCACGTGGGCGATGACGGCTCGGGGCAGATGTACCCCGAACTGGAGCCCCTTTACCAACCTCTGGACCAGGTACGGGAAACGGACATTCGCCGCATAGCCAAGCAAGTGGGCCTGCGCACACTGAAGCCCGACGCCCCAGAAAATTTGGAACGCCTGCGACCCCTGCTCCTCCCCACCCCGTCCGAGCAGGCCCGATGGGAGCAGGTCAAGGACAAGCTGGTGGAAGTACTGCACAAAGGTATCCCCTGCCAGGTCCTCAACGCCAAGGAACACGCCCGGGAGGGGCAAATCATCGCCCGTGCGGGCGAACTCTACCGGGTGACCATCGCCACCCAGATGGCCGGCCGTGGTGTGGACATCAAACTGGGCGGTGAGCTCCCGGAAGAGGTCATCCGCTCGGTGAACCGGGTGCTGGACCGGGCCGGGCATCCGGACCCCTACAACCTGCGCATGGACGAACGCTACGAGGCCCTGAAGCAGGTGCCGCCCGAGCAGTACGGCATCTACGCGGAGGACGTGTACCGGTTCTTCGAGTACATCGAGAACATGCACAAGGTCCGGGAACTGGGCGGCCTGCACGTCATCGGCTCGGAACGCCATGAGGCCCGACGCATTGACAACCAGCTGCGGGGCCGGGCCGGCCGTCAGGGTGACCCGGGTTCCTCCCGTTTCTACCTCTCCCTCCAGGACGAGCTGGTGCGCCTCTTCGGCGGCGAGCAGGTGGCCGCGCTCATGGACCGTTTCAAGGTGGACGAGCTCATCCCCCTGGAACATCCGCTGGTGAACAAAATCATCGAACAGGCCCAGCACCGGGTGGAAGGCGCCAACTTCGACGCCCGCAAGCACCTGCTGGAATACGACGATGTGCTGAACATCCAGCGGACTCAGATTTACGACCAACGCAACCGCATCCTCCACAAAGAAGACCTGAGCGAGGACGTGGCCGACCTGCTCCGCCAAGAGATTCGGGAGCGCCTGGCCCGCGCCCAGGAAGAAGGCGAAGAGCCCTGGGCCCTGCTGGCGTACTTCGAAGAAGTCCAGCCCCCCTTCCCGGTCGGCGAGCAATTGTTCCCCTCCTTCACCCTTCAGGTTCTTCTGGAGGAACTCTATCCCCTGGCCCACCAGGGCACCGAGGCGCTGGAAAAAGGCTTGCGGGTCTGGCTCCACCGGGCCCTGGAAGCGGAGGCAGAACACCGGTACCGGGCCGCGGCCCGTACGGTGGAGAACATCCTGGCCCGCATGGATGAAGAAGTGGCGGGACGTATCGAAACCCTGGAGACCTTCCTGGAAGGGCTCCAATTGACCGAGGAACCGCTGCGCCCCGCCCAAATCCAGGTGGAGCTCCAGGCCGCGCTGCGCATGAATTTGCGGCTCCCCAACGAAATCTACCAAGAGCTGGCGGAAGACCCGGCCTCGGTCGCCCCTCATCTGCAGGAGGCCCTTACCCGCTTCATCCAGGAACTCTTCGTCCGGCGTCTGGGATGGGCCTTGCAACGCATCCTGGGCACCGAATTCCAGCCCCGTCTCCCAGACCCTGAGGATATCGACCCTGAAACCCTGGGCGAGGACCTGCTCCGTCAGGTGGAAGACTACCTCAACCGCCGCAAGGAACGGGTCTTCAAGGCGGCCGTGCGAGAGATGCAACCCTCCCTGGCTCGCATTGCTGCGGCCGCGCGCGCGGAAGACGGGCAAGAGCCCGCGGCCCTCTGGGCCACGGACACGGCCCAACAGATCCTTCGGCTCCTGCTCACCCTGCAGGAAGAACGGCGCACGTACTTTGACAAGCGCACCCATCGCCAGGCGGTGCGCCTCATCCGCCGCATTCATTACCACTACGCGGTGGCCGAGTATCTGTCCGGGCTCACGTCGGAAGAGTGGGAAACCCGCCTGCTGGGGCACATGGAGACGGCCCGGGAAGCCCTGCACCGCAGCCGAGGAGTGGACGAATTCGAGCGCCTGCGCTTCTTCAAGATGGCGGACCTGGAGGACAAAGCCCAGAAAGGTCTGCGCCAGGCCCTGGGAGACGCGGTCTTCGAGGCTCACAAAGACATCCCTCTGGACCGGCTTCCCGAAGAGGTCAAAGAGCAGGTCATCCTGGAACTGGGTCGCCAGGTCCTGACCGAGGACTGGCGCATCCTGATGCTCCACGTGTTCAACCAAACCTGGGCCGACTACCTGACCCAGATGGAGGCTTTGCGCACGGCCATTCGGCTGGAAGCCTACGGACAGCGGGACCCGCTGGTGGAATACAAACGGAAGGCCTACGAACTGTACCACCAACTCTTGCGGGATATCCGGGCCCAGGTCATCTACAACATGTTCCGCTATCACGTCTCCGAAAGCATGATTCGCCTGGGCCTGATGGCTCGCGCGGCGGAACAGGGAGAGGCCGCGGAAACGGCACCCATGACCTCCTTGGATAGCCGGGAAAATGCCACCACCGCATCGGAATCCGAGAGCGTGCTGGAGGCCGAAGCAGTTACCGAACCCGGTGATGCTGAAGAAGCCGCCAGTAAACGCAAAAAGCGCAAGAAACGAAAGAAGAAGCGCAAACGGAAACGGTAAAGCCCGGAAAATCTTTCAATCCCATCCGAGAGGGGGCGATGTCTCGTCCCTGGCGCACGGCCGCAAGTGGGTTGCTTTTGGCGCTGGGCATGGGCTTCTGTGCCCTGGCGCTGGTGGCCAATACCCTCGGACTGCAAGCAGGCACGACTTCACCCGTGGCCTTCGGGGTCGGGTTGGTCATTGCCCTGTTGGTCCTGTTGAGCACAAGCGTCCTAGCCCTGGGCATCTGGAAACACAAAGGAAGGCTGGCCTGCCTTTCCCTCGTGGCCCTGTATGGATGCCTTCTGGTGAGCGGGGCCGTGGCGCTGGTTCTCGCCCTTATCTTGCGTCCACCGGATGTTTCAAACGTTGTCGTCCCGAACTGCACCCTTTCTCTGGGTCTGGGGCTCCTGTCCGTTCTTGTGTGGCGGAGAAAACAGCGGCCGGAAAACCCAATCCTTCCGGAGGATGCTGATAGGCCAGCAAACACGCGCTGAGCAGACCCAGGGCGCCTCCGGCCACCCAAGGCGCTTGCGGCGAAAAGCGGTCGTTCAGCCAGCCCCCTAAAGGCGATACCAGACCCGCGCCCAGGCTCCACATCAACGCCAGGGTAGACATATACCGCCCTCGCTGTTCCGGCGGTGCCAGGTTGGCTACCCAGGCCGAGGCCGTGGGAGCCAGCAGCATCTCACCCATGGTCATGACCACGATGATGAGCAAGAAGTGAACGAACACTCGGGCCCAAATCACGCTCCCCACGGCGAGGGCGTACAGCAATGCCCCCAAGGCCATGACATACCGGGGCGAGAATCGCTGAGCCCAACGGGTCACCTGGAATTGTAGCGTGGCCACCAGAAAGGCGTTGGTGCTGATGAGCAGGCCGTAGTATTGTTCGCCCAGGCCGTGCTCCCGGGCCAGGTGCACGCTAAGGAAAATCCACAGCATGCCCACGCTCATCCAGGCGGGCAGAGCACTACCCAGGAAGCGCAGCAAACGTCCATCACGCAGGACCCGCAAGTAACCCCTGACGTCGTGCTGGGAGGAAGGCGAACCGTTGGGTACTGACGGGCGGGTTTCCTGAGCCAGCAAAGCCAAAAGGAGCGCGTACAACAGCAACGTAAAGGCCGCGGTATAAAAGGCCCATTGGTAGGACGACGCGGCCAAGAACCCACCCACCGCAGGACCCACCGCGATGCCCACGTTACTGGCCATGCGCAAAAGGGCAAAGGCCTCTTCTCGACGCCCGGGAGGAAAGAGGTCCGTGGCCATCGCATCGCCCCCCACCCGGAAGAAGGGAGCGAAACATCCCCCCAGGCCCAACAATACGGCGAAGTGCCACCAAGTTCCGGCAAAGCTCAGACCCGCGTAGGCCGTGGCCATGCCGACCAAACCCATCACCATGCCAATTTTCCGCCCCCATGCATCCACCAGGGGACCGGCCATGGAAATGCCCACCAGGCTCATGAGTCCCTGCAGGGTCACCAGGAAACCGATTTGGGTCAGGGGTACGCTCAAACGGCGGCTGGCATAGAGCACCAGGAACGGCCACACCATGCTCGTTCCCGCCATGGAGAGGGTCATCCCCCCGAAAAGCAGCCAGAACTGCCGGGGATAGCGACGCCACCAACGACGAAACCGGTCCATAACCGGTCTTCCTCCTTGTAATCGGGCAACCCGCCTATACTCAAAGGACGAGAAGCTCGCGGCGGCCACCCTACATCACCACCGTTCAAACAATCTTCATCCTACCACGGTTTCCGGTGGAGGCGCGAGAACGGCCTTTTCCTGGGTACATGCAAAGGTTGCCGAAATCAAGCCGTCCGTTATGGTAGGCAGGTGGTTTTCAAATTCTCATCATCAACGCTTCGGGCCCCGGGTCGTGTCAAGATTTTTGTGTAAGGGGCGGATAGCGCTGAGCAAACATACGGCGCAAGTCTTCCTGAGCTTCCCGAAAGCCTCGCAGACTGCGCCCACCCCAACGGGCATTCAGGCGGGCCAGATGCCAGTACGTCATGCGCTCCAGGGC
>WFUL01000193.1 GCA_015484985.1 Anaerolineales bacterium
CCATGGGGCCTACGGCGAACAGGGAGCCTGGGCCGCGCTGGCCTCGAATCGGGGGACGACGCATCGACCGCACGTGGAACATCCTCTTCCTGGGTTCCGACCGGCTGTCCACGGACCAGCGTCACTGGCGCACCGACGCCATCATGCTCATCATGATTGACAAGGACACCGGCGAGGTGGCCATCGTAAGCATTCCTCGTGACCTGTACCTCAAAATTCCCGGCTACATGGAGGAACGCATCAACATCGCGGACAACGTAGGCGAACGGGGGAAGTCCTCCCGGGCCAAGAGCGGCCCTGACCTGATGCGCCTCATCTTTCGGGAGTACTTCGGTGTGCGGGTGGACAACTACATCCGGTTGGACATCCCCGGTCTGCTGAAAATCTTCGAAATCCTGGAACCCGTGGAGGTGGACATCGCCTGTGAACAGACCCTCTACTACCTGGGCAAAACCTACCACTTTCAACCTGGCCGGCAATCCCTGAACGCGGAGGAACTCTTCATCTACATGACGAAACGGGGCGGAAAGGATGACATGGACCGTATCCGCCGCCAGCAACGGGGTCTCCTGGCCCTGCGTCGTCGGGCCAAGGAACTCAATCTCCTCCCTAAACTCCCGGCCCTGTACCGGGCCCTTTCGGAAAGCGTCCAGACCGACCTGGGCCTGCTGGACCTCCTCTGGCTGGCCCGTTTTGCGATGGACCTGCCCATGGACCACGTATACGGTTTCGCCCTCAACTATCGCTATCTTCAGCCTTATACCACGGAGAAGGGTGAGAAAGTGCTGCTTCCCAGGGATTGGGAGGCCATTCGCACGGCCATTGAAACCGTCTTCGACCAGAAGAACCCCGTGTTTCAAGCCACGGAGTGCAAGTAAGGAGTGGGTGCCATGCGTTTTGAAACCCTGCTCGTGCACGCGGGTGTCGAACCCGACCCCACCACCGGGGCCATCATGACACCCGTCTACCTCACGTCGACCTATGTCCAGGATGGTGTGGGCAGGCCCCGTCAGGGGTACGAGTACAGCCGCACCAAGAACCCCACCCGAACCGCGCTGGAGGCCAGCATCGCCGCGTTGGAGGGCGGGGCTTACGCCCTGGCCTTCGCGTCAGGCATGGCGGCCATCGATACTGTTATGCGCCTGCTGCCCCCAGGAAGCCATGTGGTGGTGGGCAACGATGTGTATGGCGGTACCTACCGCCTCTTTGAGCGGGTCTACCGCCCCTACGGCCTGGAGTTCACCTATGTGGACACCACCCAGCCCGAACAGGTGGCCCAGGCCTTGCGGGAGGAAACCCGCATGATCTGGCTGGAAACCCCCACCAACCCCCTCCTCCGGGTGACGGACATCCAGGCCATCGCCCGTCTGGCCCATAATCACCCCGCGCGGCCCTGGGTCGCGGTGGACAACACCTTCGCCACGCCCTACCTGCAACGCCCCCTGGAATTGGGCGCGGACATCGTGGTCCACTCCACCACCAAGTACCTGGGCGGCCACTCCGATGTGGTGGGCGGCGCGGTGGTGGTCCAGGACCCCGACCTGCACGAACGCCTGGCCTTCCTCCAGAACGCGGTAGGCGCGGTCCCCGGACCCATGGACTGCTTCCTGGTGTTGCGGGGCATCAAGACCTTAGCCGTGCGCATGGAGCGGCACAGTGCCAACGCGCAGGCCGTGGCCAAGTTCCTGGCCCGCCACCCCAAGGTGAAGCGGGTCCACTACCCCTTCCTGCCCACCCATCCCCAATACGAGGTGGCCCGGCGCCAGATGAAGGCAGGAGGCGGTATGGTGTCCTTTGAGGTCGAAAGCCCCGAAGAGGCCATCCGGGTCGCGGAGAGCACGAAGATTTTCGCCCTGGCCGAATCCCTGGGCGGGGTGGAATCCCTCATCGAGGTGCCCGCGGCCATGACCCATGCCTCTACCGCAGGCTCCACCCTGGAAGTTCCGGCCACTCTGGTCCGCCTTTCCGTGGGCATCGAGCACGCGGACGACCTCATCGCGGACCTGGAAGAGGCCCTGGGGTGAGAACCGGGGACGAAAGGCCATGACCATGGACCTGCCCCGTATCACCGAGGACCTGCCCGGCATCACGGGCCGCCTGCGGGCCCGGCCGGAGGACTTCGTGGTGGAGGAAATCCCGGCCTATGAACCCTCGGGGGAGGGGCCCCACACCTACGTGCGTATCACCAAGCGGGGTCTGACCAGTACCGAGGTGCGGGAGCGCCTGGCTCGCCTTTTCGGCCTTCGGCCCCACGATATTGGCATGGCCGGCCTCAAGGACCGGCATGCGGTCACCACCCAGACCTTCTCCATCCCCCAGGTGGACCCCGACGAGGCCCTGCACCGCATTCAGGAAGCCTATCCCGACCTGGTGGTCCACGAAGCCCAAAGACACACGAACAAACTCAAGCCCGGCCATCTCCGGGGAAACCGCTTCCGCATCGTTCTCCGTGACCCCGCTCCTGAGGACGCCCTCATCCGGGCTCAGGCCATTGCCCGGCGCTTGCGGGAAGTCGGTGTGCCCAATTACTACGGTCCCCAGCGCTTCGGGAAGTACGGGGACAACGCGGAACGCGGCAAAGCTCTCCTCCTGGGCCAGCGTCGTTTGCGGGATAAATGGCTGCGCAAGTTCCTGCTCTCCGCCTATCAGTCGGCTCTGTTCAATGCCTACCTGGCCGAGCGCATCCGGCGGGGCTGGTTCACCCGCATCCTGGCCGGGGACATCGCGAAGAAGGCCGATACCGGAGGGTTGTTCCTGGTGGAAGACCCGACGGAGGAACAGCCCCGTTACCAGAGGGGCGAGATTCACTTCACCGGGCCCATGTACGGGTACAAACTCTGGCAGGCTCGGGGGGAACCGGGGGCCCTGGAAGCGGATATCCTGCACCGAGAAGGCCTGTCCCTGAAAGACTTCCGCCGGGGGAAACTCAAGGGAACCCGGCGCCTGGGCCGCTTGTGGCTGCCTGACCTTACGGTCACGGAGGACGCCCAGGGCAACCTGGTGTTTGCCTTTACCCTGCCCAAAGGGGCCTATGCCACCGCGGTCCTGCGGGAATTCCTGCGGGACGATGAGGTGCTGACCGCCCTGGAGAGGGACACACCGGAGGAGACATAGCCCATGTTCCGCCTGGTTCGCTCCTCGTCCCCCCCGGAAAGCCCTGCCGGACCGGGTGCCTTTGCGTCACCGGGTCCTTCCGGGCATCCCCTGGATGGTCCGGGGTTCTGGGCTCTCCTCTTCCTTCTCGGACGGGGCATCCTGCTTCTCTCGCTGCCCTATGAGGCCCTGACGGCCTATGGCGACCTGTGGAATTTCTACCGTCTGGCCGCGACGCCGGGGTGGCCCTATCTGGACTACTGGGTTGAATTCCCACCCCTTTATCCCTTTTTGGCAGAGGTCCTGTATCGTCTGGTTGGCGGGCGGGAACACGCTTTCGTCTACCTCCATGTCCTGAGCATGACCTTCGTTCAGGCCGGGAGTGTTTACCTGTTTGCCCACTTGGTTTGGGGCCGGGTGGCCGCCTTTCTCCGCCTTGCGATTTATGTTTTTCTTCATCTGGGTCTGTTTTACACTTGGGGTTATTTCGACTCCCTGGCCGTCTTCTTCCTTCTTTTGGGACTGTGGGCCGGCCTTCGGCGTCGGTTTGATCTGGCTGGCCTGGCCCTTGGATTGGGCGGGCTGATTAAGTGGTTTCCTCTGGTGGTTCTTTTGGTTTTTCTCCCCTATTGGGGTGCAGGAAGGGAGGTTTGGCGTAGGGTGGTTTTTGTGTGGGGGTTGGTGTGTTTTGTGGTGGTGAGTGTATGGGGGATTTTGTGGGTGTGGGGTAATGGCTACACGCAATTTTCGTGGTATGCCCAAACTCAACGCCCGCCTTGGGAAAGCCCGTGGGCCCTTATCCATGGTCGTTTGACGACGGGGAACCTC
>WFUL01000194.1 GCA_015484985.1 Anaerolineales bacterium
GAACTGGGCGCCTTGGTGAAAGGTCTCTCGGTCACCTTCAAATCCATGTTCGAACCCAAGGTGACCGTTCAATATCCCGAGCAGAAACGGCCGGTGAAGCCCCGGTATCGGGGCCGTCATGTGTTGCGCCGTTACGAGAACGGTCTGGAACGGTGCATTGGTTGTGCCCTGTGTGCGGCGGCCTGTCCGGCCGATGCGATTTTCGTGGAAGCTGCGGAGAATACTGACGAGGAGCGTTACTCTCCGGGTGAGCGCTACGCGGTGGTCTATGAAATCAATTACCTGAGGTGCATTTTCTGCGGCTTTTGCGAAGAGGCCTGTCCCACCGAAGCCATCGTGCTCACGGACCAATACGAGCTTTCCTTTACCGATCGGTGGGACGCTATCTACACCAAGGAGCGCCTCCTGGAGCCGGTGCCCCCGGGAGGCAAGCCGACGCCTCAGAAGACGGAGCCCGGCAAGTATGTCAAGCCGATTCCGGTGATGACGGACTTCCCTGAGTGGAAGCCCTGAGCCTGGGGTGGTAAGATTCTCGCAACGTACGGACGACGGAGGCGGGTTCATGAGCCTGATGTTGCTCTTCATGCTGATGGGAGCGGTGGCCCTGGCTGCGGCCATGGGGTTGTTGTTGGCCCGCAATGCCGTGTACGCGGCTCTGTTCTTGGTGCTCAACATGCTGGCCCTGGCCGTGCTCTTCCTGTCCCTGGGCGCGCCTTTCCTGGCCATGGTGCAGATTACGGTTTACGCGGGCGCGGTCATGGTGTTGTTCCTGTTCGTGGTGATGCTGTTGGGCGCCGAAGTGCTTCCCGAGGAGGGAGGCCCCATTCCCTGGCAGAAGCCCCTGGCTTTCGTTCTGGGGGGGGTCCTCATCGGCAGTCTAAGCTGGTTAATTTTTGTGGAGGCCACGGGGATGGGGCGCATTTTGCCTCCGCCTGCGGATTATGCCTCTCCCCAAGAACTCGCCATGCACCTGTTCCAGCGATATTTGCTGCCCTTTGAAGTGACCTCGGTGCTCTTGCTCGTGGCCATGCTGGGTGCCCTGGTCATGGTGCAGGTGGAGCGCCGACGTCGGGCCCGGCAGCAGGAATCCCAAGGGTCATGATCGAACAGGAGGCAACATCTTTCCGGGGAAGGATTGACCGCTTCGTGGAGGAGGCCTTGCATGGTACCCACATCTTTCTATGTCTTTCTGGCGGCGCTGCTCTTCACCATCGGCGCGGTGACCGTGCTGGTGCGGCGGAACACGCTCATCATCTACATGGGGATTGAGTTGATGCTCAACGCGGCCAACTTGGCCTTTGTGGCCTTCGCCCGCCAGTTTGGAGATGTGGCGGGTCAGCTGTTCGTCTTTTTCGTCATCACCGTGGCCGCCGCCGAGGTGGCCGTAGGCCTGGCGTTGATTGTGACCATTTTCCATACGAAACATTCGGTGGACATTGACGCAATCAGCGATTTGAAAGGATAAGTAGCCAACATCTGACTGCTGATTGCTGACCACTAACCACTACCACGGAGAGGCCCCATGTTCCTGGAAACCGTTGCTCGTGAAGGTGCTACCTTCTTCCACCTGGCACCCCTGGCGGTCTTCGTGCCTTTGCTGGGCGCGCTTGTGAACGGGCTCATCGGTCGACGCCTGGGGGAGCGCGGGGTGGCCCTGGTGGCTGTGACCGCGTCGGGTTTCGCCTTCCTGGTCGCGGTGTTGCAGGCCCTTTCGCTCACCGTCCACCCCGAAGGGGCCGTGGTCCCCGTCGCCGAGTGGATTACCATCGGCGAGCTGCGCATCGCCTGGGCCCAGCAAATCGACACCCTGTCCGTGACCATGATGCTGGTGGTCTCGGGCGTGGGTACCCTCATTCACATTTACGCGGTCTCCTACATGCACTACGACGTGCGCTATAAGGGTGACCCCGGTCGTTATGCCCGCTTCTTCGCGTATTTCAACCTCTTTATCGCCATGATGATGATTTTGGTGACCGGGGACAGTTACCTGACCCTGTTCGTGGGCTGGGAAGGCGTCGGTTTGTGCTCCTTCTTGCTCATCGGCTTCTGGTACGAGATGGACATCCTGGGTCGACCCAGCACCGCGAACGCCCGGGCGGCCATGAAGGCCTTCGTGGTCAACCGGGTGGGCGATGCGGGCTTTCTGCTGGCCATGTTCCTGATGTTCTGGTTCTTCGGTTCATTGCAGTTCCGGGAGGTGTTCGAAAAGGTGCCCGAGGTGGCCCAGGCCCAACCCTGGGTGCTGCTGGCCATCACCCTGCTCCTGCTTTTGGGCGTCACGGGGAAGTCGGCCCAGATTCCCCTCTTCGTGTGGCTCCCGGACGCCATGGCGGGCCCCACGCCCGTTTCCGCCCTGATTCATGCCGCGACCATGGTGACCGCGGGCGTGTATCTGGTCACCCGCTCCCACGAGATTTACGCGGCCGTTCCCGAGGCCCAGGCCGTGGTGGCCGTGGTGGGCGGCCTGACGGCCCTGGTGGCCGCGAGTATGGCTGTGGCTCAGTACGATATCAAGAAGGTGCTGGCCTACTCCACCATCTCCCAGTTGGGCTTTATGGTGGCCGCGGTGGGTATGGGCGCCTTTGTCGCAGGCATGTTCCACCTGGTGACCCACGCCTTCTTCAAAGCCTTGCTCTTCCTAGGTTCGGGTTCCGTCATCATCGCCCTGGAGCGGGCCCATCATCCGCTGCCGGAGGAAGGCGGCCACGGCCACGACCATGACCATGAGGAGCATAAGGCCCATGGGGAACATGAGCCCTTCAATCCCCAGGACATGCGCATCATGGGGGGACTGATGCGCCGCATCCCGGTAACGGGATGGACGTACATCATCGGTTCCCTAGCCCTGGCGGGTATTCCTCCTCTGGCGGGTTTCTGGTCCAAGGACGAAATCCTGCTGGAGGCCAAGCACTTGCAACCCGTGGTCTACGGACTCCTGAGCGCGGCGGCCTTTCTGACCGCGTTCTACATTTTCCGGCAGGTCTTCATGGTGTTCTTCGGCCAGCCCCGGAGCGAAGCCGCGGCACATGCGGTGGAAAGTCCCCGTTTGATGACGGGCGTGTTGTTGGTTCTGGCGCTGCTCTCCCTGACGGGAGGCTTCTTGAATACGCCCTGGTTCCACCCCTTTGGTCAGTGGCTGGAGCACACGTTGAAGGAGGTGGAGGCCCTGCCCTTTGATCCCCTGGTTGCCGGCATCTCGACGGGGGTCGGTCTGGTGGCCATTGGCCTGGCATGGTTAACCTACCGGGGCACTTTCGCCTGGTCTCGCTGGGAACAGGATCCTCTGCAATCCCTCCTCAAAGGCCTGTTCGATTTCCTGCAGGCCTCCTGGCATTGGGACGACCTCTACCAGGTGGTCTTTGTGCGGGGGTATCGGGCCCTGGCCGGTTTTCTGGCCTTTGCCGTGGACTGGACCTTCTGGCACGATTGGTTCCACGATGTGGTGGTCGCCGGCGGATTCCGCCGCATAAGCCGGTTCCTTTCGCAGCCGATTGATTTGGGCATCATCGACGGCATTGCCAACGGACTGGGGAATTCGGTTCAGGGATTGGCCCTTACCTTGCGGCGATGGCAGACCGGCTATGTGCGCAACTACGCGCTGGCCGTGATGTTCGGCGTGGTGGGTATGTTGGTGTATATTTTGTGGGCGATTCGATAGGTGGTAAACTGTTTCTGGTGTGAGTGGCGGGTATGCTTCGGATTCGCTATACCAAGCATGCACGTCACAAGTTTGAGGTGTTGCGAAAGCATGGGTTTGATGTGCGTCCGGAGCAAGTGGAGAGGACGGTACAGGAACCGGATATGGTCGTGAACGAAGGTGGTGGTATTTGGATTGCTCAACGTCGTGTGTCGGTGCGCCACGTGCTTCGGGTGGTCTATCGGAAGGAAGGGGATGAAATTGTGGTGATTACGTTCTATCCTGGGAGGAGGCGTCGTTATGAAGGTGGTATACAATCGTGAGGACGATGTGCTCATGGTGGAAGTGCTTCCCGAGGCACCCATTGACCATGCGGAACAAGTGGGGTCGCTCATTGTGCATTTCTCCCCGGACGAGCAATTGGTGCTGTTGGAAATTTTGCAAGCGAGCAAATTCTTGAGCACGATGATTGAAGCCGGGCTTCGAGGTCAGGCGGAAATCGCGCCTCTCTCTTCATGAACCCTGAACCCATTCTATCCGACGAGGTGAAACCCATGAACGGCCTTGCTACCTTCGTCAGCCATCCCCTCAATGCGGTCACCTTCTTCCCCCTGGTGGGGGTGTTGGTGCTGCTGTTCCTGTCTCGCGAGAAGGAAAACGTGATTCGTTGGGTTGCTCTGATCACCAGTCTCATCACCTTCGGCATCTCCTTGTGGGTTCTGGCCCTGTTCAACCCCCAGGACCCCAACCTGCAACTGGTCTATGACCGTCCCTGGTTCTCCGTGGCGGACTGGACCATTCGCTATGTAATGGGGGTGGACGGGCTGAGTATCCTTCTGCTTCTGCTCACGACATTGCTGACCCCCATCGCCATTCTCTCCACGTGGACGGCCATCCAGGAGCGGGTCAAAGAGTTCATGCTCTTCTTCCTGCTCCTGGAAGTGGGCATGGTGGGGGTGTTCCTGGCCCTGGATTTGTTCCTGTTCTACATCTTCTGGGAATTCACCCTGGTGCCCATGTACTTCCTCATCGGCATGTGGGGTGGCCCGCGTCGGATGTACGCGGCCATCAAGTTCTTCCTGTACACCATGGCCGGCTCCATCCTCATGCTGCTGGCCATCGTGTGGATGGGGCTTTACTACGGCACCTTCGCGGTGCCGGACATTCTTACGGCGGGGCCGGTCAAAGGTGCGGCCCAGTTCTGGCTCTTCCTGGCCTTTGCCGCGGCCTTTGCCATTAAGGTGCCTATGTGGCCCTTGCACTCCTGGTTGCCTGACGCCCACGTGGAGGCGCCCACGGCCGGTTCGGTCATCCTGGCTGGTGTGCTGTTGAAGATGGGGACCTACGGTTTCCTGCGTTTCAACATCGCCCTCTTCCCCGATGCCGCCCGATACTACGCGCCTTACATCGGCGCCCTGGCCGTCATTGGGATTGTGTATGGTGCCATCGTCTCCTTCCCGCAACGGGATGTGAAGAAACTGGTGGCCTACTCCTCGGTGAGCCACCTGGGCTTCGTCATGCTGGGCCTCTTCGCCCTGACGGCCCAGGGTGTGGAGGGCGCCATCCTGCAAATGGTGAACCACGGTGTGAGTACGGGGGCCCTGTTCCTCATCGTGGGCATGATTTACGAACGACGCCATACCCGGGACCTGGATGCCTTCGGCGGCTTGTGGAAGGTGATGCCGGTGTACGCGGTCCTCTCCCTCATCACGGCCCTTTCCTCTATGGGCCTCCCCGGCCTCAACGGCTTTGTGGGTGAATTCAACATTTTGTTGGGTGCCCTGGGTTCTCAAGCACTGGGTTCGTATTGGTTTGCGGGTTTTGCGGTGGTGGGCGTGATTCTCGCTGCGGTGTATATGCTCACCATGTACCAGAAAACCTTCCTGGGCCCCCTGGATAAAGAGGAAAATCGGGGCCTGAAGGACCTGAACTGGCGGGAGATTCTTACTCTGGCGCCTCTCATCGTGCTCATGTTCTGGATTGGCCTCTATCCCAAGCCCTTCTTCGCCTTGATGCATCCCGCCGTGGAGCATTTGCTCAGCGCGGTGATGAAATAGCCCTCCCCTTGTAGCGCTTGTCCTAAACCGGGTACGGGACCGCAGGAAAGAAAATAGCTGGGGCGGCGAAGCCGCCCCAGCTATTGATTTTTCCCACTCGCGGTCCTGCACCCGGAGAGACCGACGTAAATTTGCAGAAACCCCTCCATAATTTCAAGGCCTGTATAAGGACATGGAACAGGTTCTAACGGACATGGGGCTATATAACTCGATGGCCCGCGCGCCCTTTGTTCCGAACTTCGTTCCATTGTTTCACTTCGTGGGGGAATGGGCATTATCATTGTGTGATCCCTCCATCGTTTTCCCAGGCGCAAGGTCGTGTCAAGATTTTTGTGTAAGGGGCGGATAGCGCTGAGCAAACATACGGCGCAAGTCTTCCTGAGCTTCCCGAAAGCCTCGCAGACTGCGCCCACCCCAACGGGCATTCAGGCGGGCCAGATGCCAGTACGTCATGCGCTCCAGGGC
>WFUL01000195.1 GCA_015484985.1 Anaerolineales bacterium
GCTCAATGGCCAAGGGCAACCCCCGAGACATTTGCAAAATTCGCATCAGCGCCTGAAGTTCCTTCCCCTCTGGTCGGAAGAGAGGCATCAGACGACGGGCCCGCTCAAGGAACAACTTCACCGCGGGATAACTCAAGGCTTCGTCCAAAGAAGTCACCCGATCGTCTTCCGTCGGGTAAGGCAGGCCGCGGAGGGGAAAGCGATGCTCCTGGCGGATTTGCAAAGCTCGTCGCGAGGTTACCAGCAAGACCAAAGAAGGTGCCTGCACCAAAAGAGGCGGAAGGCGTTCCGCCAACACGTCCACCAAATGGTCGATATCATCCAAAATCAACAAAGCCCGTTTTCCCTCGGCCCATCGTAACCATTGGGTGTACCAGTCGTGCGTTCCCCACTCTTGTTCCAGCGCATCCTGTAATTCGGCCCGCAAAGCCTGCTCGGATGCCACGTTTTCCAAGCGCACCCAATACACACCATCCGGGAAAAGGGTCAGTGCGCCGCGAGCCACTTCCTGGGCCAGACGGGTTTTCCCGCTTCCCCCAGGCCCGGTCAAAGTCACCAGGCGGGTCTTAGGGTGCGATAATAAAGAAAGCAGGACATCATATTCCCGTTGTCGACCAATAAACGGCAAGGTCGGATTCGGGAGACGACGAGCCCGGCGGACGCTCTCAGGCTCAGGCAGCAAATCTTCCTGAATTTCATACAACAGATGTTGGGCCTCGGCCGGAACCGAAACCCCCATCTCCTTTTCCATGTGTTCTGCGTACTGGTGATACACACGCAAAGCCTCGCCCTTGCGCTCCTGATAGGCCAGGGCGCGCATCAAATAGGCATAGCCCGCATCGTCCCAGGGCTCCTGCTTGACCCACCATCGGGCCAGATGTTCTACCTGGGCGTATTGACCGCTCAGATGGTAATAATGGAGCAGTAAATGCACTCCTTTTTGAATCAGTTGTTGATAATGACGCCGTTGTTCGTCGATCCACTCTTCAATCGGACTGGCATCCTTCAATGAAAATCCTTGAAGAAACTCGCCCCGATAGAGCTCCACCATTTTGGCATAGCGCATCGCGCAATAGGGACACGCGCCATACGGACGGTGCACATGATGCTGCACCGCTTCCGCTTTTTCCTGAAATTCCCAGATGTCAGCCCACAATCCGGGATGCTCCCGCAACGTCACCGTATCTCGTTGGATGTCTAAGCACGGGTCCGCCAAAGGGCCCAGGGCCTGCCGCAGGTTGTACAGGGCCTGACGCAGGTTCTTCCGGGAACGATGCGCGGGCACGTCGGGCCACAGCAAATACGCCAAGTAATCCCGCGGTTGGGGAAGATTGAGATGCAACACTAAATAAAAAAATAACGCCCGGACCTTGTTGGACTCTAAGGTCAGGTGGTCCCCCTCATGCCATTGGATTGTTGGGAAGCCGAAAAGATAAATACGTAAACGTACGTTTGATAAAACACCATCATCAACCATGGAAACCACCACTCAATGGGGTGTAAAAAAGTTTCTACCATTATACTCAGCAGAGCGCCTGTGTGATACCAAAATACGGAAGGCACTATTTCAAATAACGTGAGGGGACGGGCGGCATCACGACCGCCCGTCCCTCGTCAGGCCACCACCCAGGTATCCCCGCTATGGAACAAATCAGATAGATGACCCGGGCCTCCCTTCTGTTTCTTGACCTCTTCAATCTGATGATACATCGCTTCCTCATAAGCAGGATGCCGTACTTGATAGAACACCCCAACAGGCAGAGGGTCCCGCAACTGGGCCAGGGCGAAGGCCTGGGTCAGGGATGAGGGATCATGCACGGCCACATCCGCTTCGGTGTACTCCTCGCCCAATACCACAGGGTAAAAATGTCCATCGCGAAAAACCAGGCCCCTTTCATGGTTCTTACCGAAGAGCATAGGCTTTCCAGCCTCCAGATACACGATGTGGTCGTGCCGGCGTTCCCGTTCGGTATAGGGAAACCACATACCATGGTTGAAAATCACACAGTTCTGCAAAATCTCGATGAAGGCAAAACCCTTATGCATCCCGGCCTGGTACAGGGTATCTCCTATATGACTCTGGAAGACATCCACCGTACGGGCTACGAAGGTCGCGCCTGAGGCCAACATGAGGGCGATGGGATTCACAGGAGGCTCCACTGAGCCGTAAGGCGATGATTTGGTGCGCATCCCCTCAGGCGACGTAGGGGAGAGCTGCCCTTTGGTGAGGCCATAAATCGCGTTGTTGAACAGGAGCACGTTGATGTCAATATTCCTGCGGGCGGCATGGAGTAAATGGTTCCCCCCAATGGAAAGACCGTCTCCGTCTCCCGTCACCACCCACACGCTCAAGTCTGGGTTGGCCAGTTTGACCCCGGTGGCCACCGTGGGCGCCCGGCCATGGATGGTATGAAAACCGTACACGTTCATGTAGTAAGGGAACCGGCTGGAACAACCAATCCCTGAGATGATGACGAACTTCTCCCGGGGCCAGCCGAAGCGGGCAAAGGTCTTCTGCACCGTCGCCAAAATGGCATAGTCACCGCATCCAGGACACCAGCGGACCGTCTGGTCCGAAGCGAAGTCCTTCCGGGTCAGGGTCACAGTAGGCATGGCCATGGCTTCCTCCTTATCCCCTACGCGCGCTGTCGAAACCAGTCGTCAATGGCGGCTTTGATTTCCTGGACCTTGAAGGGCCGACCCTGCACTTTGGGCAAGGACTGAGCCTCCACCAGAAAGCGGGCCCGCAACAACTGGGCCAGCTGGCCCATGTTCAATTCCGGCACCAGGATACCCCGGTACCGTCGTAACACCTCCTCCAGGTTTCGGGGGAAGGGATTCAGGTAGCGAAGGTGGACGTGGGCCACAGATTTCCCCTCATCCTGGGCCTGGCGCACCGCCTCCCGGATGGCTCCGTAGGTGCTCCCCCAGCCCACCAGGAGCAGGTCACCTTCCTCAGGACCATACACATCCACTTCCGGGATGACCTCGGCCAGCCGGGCGATTTTCTCCGCCCGCTCCTGCACCATCCGCCAGTGATGCTGGGGGTCATAGGAGACGTTGCCTGTCTCGGGTTCCTTCTCCAGACCGCCGATGCGGTGTTCCAGCCCCGGCGTACCCGGCAGTGCCCAGGGACGGGCCAGGGTCTCGGGGTCCCGTAGGAAAGGCAGGAAACGACCGTTCTGCGGCCCGGTGGGATGGTCCACCGTCAAAGAAGGCAGGTCCTCGGGGTCGGGAATGCGCCAGGGCTCCGAACTGTTGGCCAGAAAGCCGTCGGAAAGATAAATGACCGGAGCCATGGCCCGGAAAGCCAGGCGCACCGCCTCAATGGCCATGTCGAAGCACTCAGCAGGCGTGGCCGGGGCCACGATGATGAGGGGGCTTTCCCCGTTGCGGCCGTAAAAGGCCATGAGCAGGTCGCCCTGTTCCACCTTGGTGGGCATACCCGTGCTGGGCCCCGCCCGCTGCACGTCAATGACCACCACGGGCAGTTCGGCCATCACGGCCAGGTTCAGGGCCTCGGCCTTGAGGAGCATGCCAGGACCGCTGGTGCCCACCGCGGCCAGCGCGCCGGCAAAGGCCGCACCCACGGCCGCGCCCATGGCCGCGATTTCGTCCTCGGCCTGGAAGGTGACCACGTCGAAGTGGCGCAGGGGCGCCAGGTGATGCAGGATGTCGCTGGCCGGGGTGATGGGGTACGCACCGTAGAACAAGGTCTTGCCCGCCTTACGCGCGGCGGCCACCAACCCCATGGCCACCGCCTCATTGCCCGTTATCCGCCGGTAGGTCCCAGGCGGGAAGTGGGCCTTGCGGATGCGGTAACGGCGCTGGAAGAGTTCCGCGGTTTCCCCGAAATGGTATCCGGCCTGTAAGGCCCGCCGGTTGGCTTCCGCCACCGCAGGGTTGCGTCGCCCGAACTTCTTCTCAATCCATTCCACAGTCGGCTCCAGAGGAAGGTCGAAGAGCCAGTAAACCAAGCCCAGGGCGAAGAAGTTCTTGGTGCGGTCCACAAACTTGCTGTCCAGACCTTCCACGTCTTTCACCGCGTCCCGGTTGAGCCGGGTAATGGGTACGGGGATGACCTGGTAATCCTTGAGGGAATCATCCTCCAGGGGGTTGCGTTCGTAGCCCGCTTTCTTCAAGTTTGCGGTCGTAAAGGCATCGGTGTTCACGATGATGAGCGCGCCCCGAGGAAGTTCCGGCAGGCTGACCTTCAGGGAAGCCGGGTTCATGGCCACCAGCACGTCAGGCTGGTCCCCCGGTGTGAGGATGTCCTGGTCGGCCACCTGAATCTGGAACGCGCTCACCCCACCCAGGGTGCCCGCAGGCGCACGAATTTCCGCGGGGAACTCGGGTAGCGTGCTGATGTCCTTACGGGCCACCACCGAAGCCAGGGAGAACTGGCTGCCGGTCAATTGCATTCCATCGCCGGAATCTCCGGCAAAACGAATGACCACACGATGCACTTCTTGAATCTCAGGCGACTTGGCCATACCACCACTCCTCACAGGCCGGAAGGCGGGATAGGGAAATGCCCTCTCGGGAATTAAAGGCTGGATACCGGGAGGGATGGAGAACGATTCGAAGGGGGAGGTCAACCAACACCCACGAGGCCGAGGTCAGGCCTCGTTCCTCTGGGTCAAGTTCGGTCAATGTGTCCATATACGCACAACATTCCTTTGTTCAATGTGGTGATTGTGAGTATACCACGGATACCCTGATTCGGCGCGCGAAAAACAGAGCGCGATCCTGGTGCATACCCATATCCCAAGCGCGCCCCCGTTTCTCACTCCAAACGAAGGGCATGCTATATGGGCCAGCCAAACCTATTTCTGCAAACCGTGAATAGTTCTGACCGGGCCCAGGACCGAGAGAGGGGAAAGAAAGGCTGACGGCGGTCGGCCGACGGCCGTCAGCGAATTTTGGTCCCGTGCCCGGTCAGGACTACGCGAGATATGCCGAAAATAAC
>WFUL01000196.1 GCA_015484985.1 Anaerolineales bacterium
CGGTGGGTGTCATGACCAGGGGCTGCACCGGCGTGGCCGTGGCCGCGCGCAAGGTGGGGATGAGGGTGGGTACCTGGGCGAAGAGGGCCGTCATGGTGGCCGCGCTCTCCGGGGAGATGCCCGGGGGTCCTTGAGGCGTCAAGGGGAGATTGCACATCAACGCCAGGGGAACGAGCAGGAGGAGTTTCCACCAGGTCCGGTGCCGTGGGCGAGATGGGACGTTCATGGTTCACCTCCGGCCTGTTGCAACCGACGCTGGCCTTCGGGGCACAAATCCCTGACCGGACACTCCGCACATCGGGGGTTGCGGGGTCGGCAATAGCGTCGGCCCAGGCGGATGAGGTTCAGGTGGGCGTCGTAGTAAGTTTCCGGTGGGAAAAGGGCTTCCAGCCAGGCATGGGCCTTTTCCACGCTCATCTTCGGCGGCCGCAGCCCAAGGCGTCCGGTCACCCGGTAGACGTGGGTATCCACCGGGAAGGCGGGCTTGTCCAGCGCGAAGAGCAACACGATGGCTGCGGTTTTGGGTCCCACGCCCGGCAGGCTTTGTAGCCAGGCCCGGGCTTTTTCCACGGGCCAGTCCTTGAGAAAGTCCAGGGTGATTCGGCCCTGTTCTTGGGTGATGCGACGCAGGGCTTCCTGGATGCGGGGGGCCTTCTGGCCCGCGAGTCCGGCGACCCGAACGGCCTCGGCCACGGCCTCGGTGGGTGCGTCCCGCACGGCTTCCCAGGTGGGGAAGCGGGCTCGCAGGGCCTCAAAGGCCCGGTCCCGGTTGTTGTCGTTGGTGTTCTGGGAGAGGATGGTGCACACCAGTTCGTCCACGGGGGGCAGGTAGGCCCGCTTGGGTCGACCAAAGACTGCCAGCAGGCGTTGGTGAACGGCCAGCGCCTTTTCCTTCAATACGGGGTCGGGTGTGACCTTGGCGGACATGTTCCCCATTGTACCACTTATGATACAATGCCTTTCCGCCGTGTACGCGATGCGCTTTTGGCCACTCCAAAAGGAGGCGAACCTGGGCGATGACGGAAGAGGAACGCGCGACGTTTCGAATTCCCTGGCCAGGGGAGAGCGTGGCGCAACCGGGGGATTGGGTCCAACTGGCCTGGATGCACCATCCGCGTCCTCAGTTCGTGCGGCTGGAGCCCGGTGCACGCCTGCATACCCACTACGGCATCGTGGCCCACGACGAACTCATCGGGAAACCCTGGGGAACGGTAGGGTACACCCATAAAGGGGAAGCCTTCTATCTGTTGCGTCCTTCCCTGGAGGATGTGCTGCGGCATACGCCCCGGCGGACCCAAATCATCTTTCCCAAGGACATCGGTTTTATCCTCCTCAAGTTGAGCATCGGTCCGGGGGTACGGGTCATCGAAGCCGGCACCGGGTCGGGGGCCCTGACCACGGCCCTGGCCTTCTACGTGGGTGAAACGGGCCGGGTGTATTCCTACGAACGACGGGAAGAGATGCAGGCCCTGGCCCGCCGGAACCTGGAACGGCTGGGCCTGGCCCAGCGGGTCACGTTCTACCTGCACGATATCGCGCAGGGCTTTTTCGAGCGGGAGGTAGACGCCCTGTTCCTGGACGTTCCGACCCCTGAGGACTATGTGGCTCAGGCTCGAGAGGCCCTGCGCCCCGGGGGACACTTCGGCGCACTGGTCCCCACGACAAACCAGGTAAGCCGGCTGTTGGCGGCCCTGCAGGCCCACGGCTTCGGGATGGTGGACGTGGTGGAAATTCTGTTGCGCTACTACAAACCCGTACCGGAGCGCCTGCGGCCCACGGACCGTATGGTGGCCCATACCGGCTACCTCATTTTCGCCCGGCCGGTTATGGGTGACCAACCCACAACGCCACCCAGGGAGGAGCCCTGAGGGGCCATGAAGTCCACCAACGCGCTCCCTTTCCCCCAGAACGACCGGGACTGGCGCCGGGTGTTGGAACGGACGCGGGTCTGGCCCATGGTGGACCCCTTCCGGGGTCTGTTTCACGAGGCACCGCGTCCGGCCGCGGTTCTGGTACCCGTGTTACAGCGGGAAGGGCAGTGGCATCTGCTCTTCATCCAGCGGGCCCACCATGACCACGACCCCCATAGCGGTCAGGTTTCGTTCCCTGGGGGAAGGCACGAGGACGCGGATGGCTCCTTCGTCGAGACGGCGTTGCGCGAAACGCATGAGGAAATCGGCCTGCCTCCTTCAAAGGTGGTGGTGTGGGGAAGTCTGCCCACGGTGCGCACGGCCAGCAATTACCTTGTCTTCCCCGTGGTGGGACGGGTGCCCTGGCCCTTCCCCTTTCGGCCCGCACCGTATGAAGTGGACCACATTTTCACCGTGCCCCTGGCGTGGCTGGCCCGACCCGAGAACCTGACCGTGCACTGGCGTTCTGCCGGTTCGCGCACCATACCCGTCTTTTACTTCCAGCCTTATGAGGGTCGGGTCATCTGGGGTGCCACAGCCCGAGTGGTGCTGCTCCTGCTGGCCGCGTTGAACGTCCTGGACCCTACCCTGCGTGCCCATCTCGTGCCTGGGCATGCGTCGGGGACATCGTCCCCTGTACCGAAGGGAGACCTGCCGTAATCCCTGTCGCATACCCTTAACTTAGGTGCGACCTCGTTTCTAATTCTACGTGAAGGGCCTGTGGATGGGCCCGCCCTCCCATCTCCGTATGTCTCGCACAGTCC
>WFUL01000197.1 GCA_015484985.1 Anaerolineales bacterium
GGGATAAGGGGAAGGGGTTGGCGTCGCGAAGGGGACCTGGGTCAGCAGGATGAGCACCTGGGGCGAGGAACGGGGTCCCCGTTGTGCCCCAATCCAAAACAAGGCCAGGGCCCACAGGAGGCATCCGCCTCCGAGGGCGACGCCGCCTATCCACCAGCCGATTCGGGGGATACGGCGCAGCATGGCCCGCTCACTCACGACCGATGGGTTGCAGGCCCCGGGGCAATGTGCTCAGGACGCGACACCCCTGTGTCGTGACCACCACGTCATCCTCGATGCGTATCCCTCCGTGACCGGGGAAGTACAGGCCGGGCTCGATGGTGAAGACCATTCCGGGCTCCAGGAGGCGGGTGTTTTCACTGTAAAGGTAAGGGGGCTCGTGGGCTTCCAGGCCCATGCCGTGTCCCGTCCGATGGAGGAAATGGGGCCCATATCCTGCCTCTGCCAGAACCTGGCGGGCTGCTCGATCCACCTCACCGGCGGGTACGCCGGGTCGAGCCACGGCACAGGCCGCGGCCTGGGCTTCTTCCACCAGGCGGGTCCACCGTAACCATTCCGGTCGCGGTTCCCCCAGGACGAACACACGAGTCAGGTCGGACACGTACCCCTCCACCCGGGCGCCCCAATCGATGAGCACCAGGTCGCCGGGCTGAAGGACGCGGTCGGTGGGCATGGCGTGGGGGTTCGCGCTGTTGGGACCCGAAGCCACGATGGGTGGGAAGGGAAGTTCGGGTTCCGAACCATGGCGGAGAAGTTGCAGCACCAATTCGGCCGCCACTTCTTGCTCGGTCATACCGGGGCGCACCACGGCCAGAGTGGCCTTGAGGGCCGCTTCCGCCACGGCAACGGCGCGGCGGATGTGCTCGACTTCTTCTTCGTCTTTACGGGTGCGAAGTTCCGCCAAAACCTCCGTGGCCTCTTCCCAGGTCGCCCGGGGGGCTGCGGTTTCCAGGAGCCGCAACTCGCGAAACCGCAGTCGGGTGGGCTCAACACCGACCCGGGCCCGGGTCAATCCCACGGCTTTGAGGGCCTGATGGAACACCTCGGGCCAGCGGCGGGGGTCTTCCCCGTAGTAGAACAGGTAACCGGGAAAGAAACCCTCGGTGCGGGGGCGCTCCAACTCGGGCGCGATGAGCGCAGCCTTACCCTCTACGGTGAACAGGGCCAGGATGGGACGTTCCATGAGATGGAAGCGAAAGCCCGTCAGGTAGAATAACGAAGGTCCCGGCATCAGGGCGATGCCTTGCAGGCCGTAGGCATCCAAAGTTGCACGAGTCGTTTGCGGCGTGTTTCATAAACGCTCATACCCGCCCTCCCTGGAGGCAAGATGTTCACCTATCTGGAGCACGCCTCTCCTCTCCATCGACTGAATCCCAGCATGAAATTGCTCGGAATGGCCGTGGTGGCTTTGGGAGCGACCTTTACGTTCGACCCTTTCATCCCCGGCGCCCTGGCCGTGGCCTTGTGGCTCACCGCGTGGCTCCTGGGACGCATACCCCTCCGCCAAATGCTGCGATGGAGCCTCCCGCTGGTGGTTCTGCCTGTTCCGCTCATGGTCTTTACCGCCCTTTATACCGACCTCAGTCGGTACCCGCAACCCCATATCCTGTGGTCCTGGGGGCCGTGGACCCTGGCCGTGGAGGGCTTGTGGGTGGCGCTGGGCCTCGGTCTCCGGGTGACCACTTTCCTGGCCACCTCCCTGCTCTTCATCGCCACCACGGACCCTACAGATTTCGCCGTGAGTTTGGCCCAGAACATGCGCCTTCCCTATCGTTTCGCATATGGATTGCTGGTGTCCATGCGCTTTCTGCCCTTGCTGCGCAGGGAGTTTGAACTCATCCGGCTGGCGCATCGGGTACGCGGGGCGGAGGAGGCACGTGGCCTCCTTGGACCCCTTCGCCAGATGCGTCGGTACGCGGTGCCTTTGCTGGCCTCCGCGATTCGCAAGGCCGAGCGCACGGCCCTGGCCATGGATGCCAAGGCCTTTGGCGCTTATCCCCAGCGTACGTACTACCGCCAGATGCCCGTGCGCGCCCGAGACGTGCTCTTCGTCCTCGCCTGGGCGGCGTATGTGGTCCTGGTCTACGTCGCAGCCTTTTCCCTGGATGTGGCCCGCCTGGAAGTGGTCCCTCAGACCTGGATGCCCCTTGTGTAGGGGGAAAGGGCCTCCATCGGGCGCCTTCAGCGCTTTCGTCCGAAGTCCGCGGGGTTTTCGCCCCATCGGGCGGTGTCCCATAAGCGAACGTCCCAGGGGCCGGGATGCTTTTGCAGCCACGCCATGGCCTCCATGATAGGGCGACGGGCGTCCGGCGGGAGGCGTTTCAGGGTTTTCTCCCCGGGTCCCCCTTTTTGGAACCAGAGGAACGCCGTACGCGCGTCGGTGTAGACCGGCAAACGCGCGTTTCGGTTTTCCATCCACTGGAGGGCCCGGACCAGGGCCACGAATTCCCCCAGGGGCACGGTGGCGTAGGGTAGGCGGTTCAGGAAGAGGCGCCGCGTTTTCCCCTGGGGCTCCAGCATCACTCCCTGGTACTCGACGGGTCCCCGGGCCTGGGAGGCGGCGGCGTCCACGGCAATGGCGGGCACTTGTGGGCCGGGCTGGGCCAGCACCCAGATGGGCATCTGGGCGGCTTTGGGACCCAGACGATACGCCCGTTCCGCGATGTCTCGGGTGGGATAGGCCTTGAAACGGGCGTTGGGGTAGCCCTGGACCTGGGCCGCGCACGCCTGCCACGAGGTGTAGATGCCGGGTTGCCGTCCTTGCCAGACGACATAGTACTTGGACGAAGAGGACATGTTCGCCTCCCGGAAAGTTAAGGGGTCAGGAGCGGGTCACCGGCGGAGGCGGTTCCCACCACAGCAGGTCCAGCAGGGCCCGCACGGTGGCCAGGGACTCCCGTACGTACCAGAAGAGCACCCGTTCCCACCAGGGGGCCGCGCGCTGAGCCACCGAAGGCACGCCGATGGCGTCCACGCCCCACGCTCGACACAACAACAACGCGCGCGGCAGATGGTAGCGATGGGTAATCAACAGGGCGCGGCGCAGGCGAAAGGTTTCCCGTAACTGGCGACAGGTGGCGTAGGTGCGTTCCCCTTTGGGGTCCAGAAGCAGGGCCTCAATGGGAACGCCTCGCTCGATGAGGTACACGGCCATGGCCGTCACCTCATCTCGGTTGCCATGATAATGCGGGGAGCCGCTCAAAATCAGGCGCTGGACCTTTCCCTGTTGGTACAGCCGCAGGGCCGTTTCCAGGCGACTGGCCAGGGCCCGGGAGGGACGACCGTTCGGGTACACACCGGCCCCAAACACCACGGCCACTTCCATAGGCGGGGCCTGCTCGATGGAAAGGATGTAGGGCCGGGCCATGGCTTCCGTCCAGAGACGGGAGAGCACCGGAATCAAGGCTCCGGCAAGGAACAGGGATAACACGCCGCATCGTAGCCAAACGGAGAGGATTATGCGTCGCAAAACGTTCATCGTCGTTGGTCCACCTCTTGAAGAAGGATGAGGGATTCGTATAAGGCCCGGTCGGTGACTCTTTCGGGCCGATCGTGGTGGTAGCGTACCAAGGCCACCATCCGGGGTGAAGCCCCGTGGGCTTCCAGGATGCGCGCGCTCCACTCCGCATGATGTCGGGCCACCACCAACGCCCGACGCCAGCCTTGGGCAGGACCCTGGCATCCCCGCTCCACCAGCCACGGGCAAAGGGCGTGGGCGACCACGGCCCAGATACGCTCCCAGAGGCGCAGGCGAGCCCGGGCCTTGCCCACATCGTGCAACAGGGCCGCGGTGAGCAGGTCGGGGTCGGTGACCCCCCGTTCCATCAGGCCACGCCACACACGGATGCCGTGTCCCTGTTCGGCGGGCGGCATTTTCTCAAACAAGGGCCACAGGGAGGGAGGGAGAAAGGCCCGCACCTGGGCCAGGTCCTCCGCCGAAGGCCGATGTCCCAGTACCATGGCCACCTGCCAGACGCGGTACAGCCAGGGGTGCCGGGGCGCGCGATAGGGGTTCAGAATCCGCATAAGGAAGCGCCGTAAACCCACCATTGGACGCGACAAGCCAGGCCCAGAATCCAGCGGGTGGGCACCCCAATCCACCAATCCAGGACCGGAATCCCCATCCAGGGCAGCACGAAAAGCGCCAGCAGGAACAGCAGAGGGGTGTAAGGAATCAATGGGACGAAGTAACGGTCCCAGATGCGGGGCAGAAAGGACTCCACCAGGCGGGAGCCATCCAGGGGCGGCAAGGGGAACAGGTTGAAGAAGGCCAGGGCCAGGTTGAGAAAGGCGAAAAAGAGCATCCATCGCCGCAGGCGAAAGCCCAAGTCTCCCAATCCCAGGTACAGGTCGGGGGGAATGAGCATGAGGACGCCAACGAAGAGAAAATGGCTCGCCGGTCCCGCCAGGGCGACCCAGGCCATGCCATAGCGACCCCGTAAACGGTAAGGATTCACCGGGACGGGCTTGGCCCAGCCAAAGCCCGTGAACAGCAGGAAGAAGAAGCCCACAGGGTCAATATGGGCCTTGGGGTTGAGGGTCAAACGTCCCTCATAGCGGGCCGTGGGGTCGCCCAGTCGGTCGGCCATCCAGGCATGGGCGAACTCGTGCACCGGCAAGGCAACCAGGGCCGCCAGGAGCCGGATGAAGAGGGAATCCAAGGAGAACATCGCACCTTCCTTTCTTGAGGTTTGGTTTCAGGGCAGGGAATGGAGGGAGCGCACCCGCCGGATGAGGTCCTCGATATCGGGCTCAGGATAGGGGCTGGGATGTTCCCGAGCCTCCTCGGGTAGCTCAGCATCGGCCAATACGTGGAGTACGGCCTTGATGCTGGCCGCCACAGCGGGAGGATGATAACCCCCTTCCAGGACGAAAAGAATGCCTGTCTGGTGCTCCTCTGCCGCGTCCACCAGACCCCGCGCGAGATGGGCAAACCCTTCCGCGGAGAGGCCCAACTGGGTGAGGGGGTCCTGCCAGTGGGCGTCGAATCCCGCGGAGACCAGGATAAGGTCGGGCTTCCACGAGGCCAGCCAGGGCAGGACCAGGGTTTCCAGCAGGCGTGCGTATCCCTGGTCGCCGGTAAGCGCGGGGAGGGGTACGTTGACAATGCGACCCCGGGCCTGGGGATGGTCCTCCAGGTCCCCGGTTCCCGGATAAATGCCCCATTGATGGAGGGAGAGAAAGCCCACCTGCTCATCATGGGCGAAGATGGCCTCGGTGCCGTTGCCGTGGTGGGCGTCGAAGTCCACGATGGCCACTCGGGTCAGGCCCTGAGCCAGGGCGTATCGGGCGGCGATGGCCACGTTGTTGAGCAGGCAGAAGCCCATGCTCTGCGTGCGGGTGGCGTGATGGCCCGGTGGCCGTACGATGGCGAATCCCCGGCGGGCTCGGCCCTCCAGCACCGCGCGCAGGGCCATCAACACCGCGCCCGCGGCCTCCCGGGCCGCCTGACACGAGGCCGGGGTGACGTAGGTGGGTGCGTAGTCGATAACGCGAGGGCCGGAGGCGCATTCCCCCTGCAGCCTCTCCCACATGGCCGGATGATGCACCCGGAGAATATCCTCCTCCGTGGCCGGGGTGACCGGAAGCCAGGTCAACGGGAGGGACGTGGTCTCCCGCCAGCGGGCCAGACCCCGCAGGCGCTCCGGCCGTTCTGGATGGTCCCGATACCGATGTTCAGGGGAGAGTACCCAAGTACAGACCACGTTCGTCATAGCGGAAGGCATTATACCAGTATGCCTTTGGCTTTTCACTGGGGGTTCTGCGCTCGCCAGGGTTCTTCACTGTTCTAACAGAAGGGTGAACATAGGGGCCGCCTCTTTTGCTTAGATCGAACCGGGCACGGGACCCGCAAGGGAGAAATGCACAGGTCCGGCTCTCCCAGAAGCAGATATCGCGCCGACTAAACTGGAACAGTCACCTGCGCCCGCTCTGGCCTCTGTGCGTTCTCGGACTTATGGTGAATGAACCGTCAACCAGACCTCCCGGCCGTCCGTGACGAGATGAATTTCGGTGATGGGGCCGGCCCGGGTGGAGA
>WFUL01000198.1 GCA_015484985.1 Anaerolineales bacterium
CGTGTCAAGTCAAAAGAAAATGTTACCGAAGGGGGTAGCGACCACCAAATGAAAAGGTTACCGAAGCGCATGGAGCCATGAGATGGGGGGCGCCTCCTGCAAAGTGCAAGCAGGCATGGCGGTGGGCAAGAGGCGAGGCCACAAGGCATCGGTTTTCCACCGTCCCAGGGTGCTCCGCACATCTTCCGCCTGCCCCGGTTGGGCTCCGGGAGCCGCTTCCAGGGCATTGAGGGCATCGGCAATGGCCAGGCGTAAAGCCCAGGGGTCCAGACACTCCCGGAAACGACGCCAGGCCTGGGCCGCAGCCGGGTCCCAGATACGGGCTTGCAAGAGTCGGTCCAGAGGCGTCGCCACCGTGTAGGCGCCATCCGGCTGTCGACGCATCAGGGGCAGAAAGAGATTATGATAGAGGTCCAGGGAGGCATAAAGGGCCCGAAGGGCCTGTACCTGGGCCGGGGCATCCAACCGACCATGACCCACATAGGCCCGGATATGGGAGCCGTTGTTTTCCTCCACGAAACGATTGTCATTTTTGTGGTAAGGTCGGCTGCGGGTGAAGGCGATGCCTCGTACCTGCAGGAAGTCGTAAATCAAGGCGTTGAGAAACTCCGGGCCATTGTCCACGTGCACTTCCCGTAGGGGAAAGGGCAGCCGGGCCAGGAGGGCGGCAAAGGCATCCCGCATCACCAGGCCGCTGTTGCCCAGTGTGGCATAGGTGACCACCCATCCACTGAAAACATCCGTCCAGCAGAGGGAATAGACGAACACGCCCCGGGCCACGCCGCCGTTGTGGAACACGGTATCGGCCTCGATAAAGCCCGGCGCAGGCACATGGGCCGGAAGGCGACCTTGGGGAACCGCCCGCGTCACCCCCGAAGACCGCCGCGGCGGACGTTTCGATGCCGCCAGGCGGGTGGGCTGCCGGCGCACCGGGCCCACGATCCGGCGTACCGTGCTTACACTCACCCTTGCCAATTGTTTTTCCACTTCAGGGGAGAGGGTCAGGTGCCCGTGTCGGGCCAGGGTGCGGGCCGTGGACAGCAGCACCGGCTGCAAGCGTTCCGCACAGGGATAATCCAGGGCCTCGGCGCAGGCTCGAATCACCTGGCGGGTGGTCGGGGCGTAGGTCGGACCCCGTTGTCGGCGCCGTGGCTTGCGACGCAAGTCCCCGTGCAGCAAACGCAGGAGGCTCTTGCGATGCAAACCTGTGACGGCCTCCATCTCGTCCAACAAAGCGCTCCGTTGCCGACGAGGAGCCTTGCGATACAACGGGCGCATCTTGTGCAGGTATTTCCGGCGCTCATCCACGTTCATCGGTTCCTCGGGGGGCATGGGTTCCTCCAGTAACATTTTCTTTTGGAAGAACCCTACCACCTCGGTAACATTTTAGGTGAAAGAACGCGAGGCTCTGTGCAGGGTCCTCCATAAGGGTATAATCGGAACATCCAAGGGTGGGATGGATCCATGTGGGACCTTGAAGTTTTCTTTTTCCAGCCCCGGACAGGCGATGCTGAAGGAGTAGGCTGGCCAGGTTTCTGGGCCGGGCGAGCGCCCAAGCAGGCGGCATCCACTCGGCGTCGGGATGCCCTATGGGTGTACGTTCGCCTGCTGGGGGATGCCCCGGTTTCGCCGCGCGCGGTGGAACAATTGGCTGAGCAAGCCGCTGAGGTGTATTTCCAGGCCAAGGGTTCGGTTACCGGCGCGCTACGTCAGGCGATGGAATCCATTCACCAGCGCCTGGAACGGGCGAATCGTCGTCTGGCTTCCCGTGGCTTCATCTTGCAAGCCCATGCAGTCCTCGCGGTTTGGCGGGGGAGCCAACTTTACCTGGCCTGGGTTGGTCCCTGGCACGTCCTCGTCCTGGAAGGACAGGCGGATGTGCAGACCTATGCTCCCGATGGTCGTTCCGGCCTGGGTGTGGGAGACGTGCCCTCCCCCCGTTTCGCCCAAAGCCTCTTCCGACCGCCCGTTGCGGTTTTGGTTACGGACGACCTGGAGGGTTGGAAGGAAGAACATGCCTTGAGGATGCTCAACGACCCCGAGGCCACCTTGCGGGTCTGGTTGGAAGAGCACCTCCGTCCTCGCTGCGGTGTGTTGGCCTGGTGGCACCCGGGCACTTATCACATCGAACGCCGGTATTTGCCTCTGGAGGTGCCTGTGGAGACGCCTGTTTACTCAGAGGTCTCCCCGCCTCCTGCGACCTCTGCCCAGACATCCCCCTCGCAAATCACGCAAGAAGCAACAGCGCCAGCAGTCCAGTCCGCGTCGTCCCCGGTATCGACTCCGGTGGTCAAGGCCGCCACCCCCTCAGCACCTTCCCGTCGGGGAAAGACGCGAGGTCGTGCTTTAGGCGCGAAGATGGCTACCGAGGCGGCTTTGGAGATGCCTAAACCAGCCTCCCGGTTTTTCACCCGCTTAAGGGAAGGTATGGTATGGAGTTTAGGGCGTTTGCTACGATGGCAGGTGCCAACCCGGCCCATTGCATGGCTCAGTCTGTTATTGCCCTTGTTGGTATCGGCTTTCGCCCTGGCGCAATATTTGCATCAGGGGCGGCAGGTACTTCATGAACAATGGTTGGCTTTGGCCTACGAACAAGCCCAGAAGGCCGTTTCCCTGCCCAGCCCCTACCAGCGCGGCCCTGCGATGGAGGAAGCCTTGAAGACCCTGGAACGGGCCGAGACCTATGGGCGTTCCGAAACTTCAGAGAAGATGCGTAAAGAGATGGAAGCCTGGCTGGATCGGTGGGAAGGTATTCGTCGGTTGAATTTCCAGCCCGTCCTAACCGCGGAGTTGCCGCCCGATATTCGCGTGCAACGTTTGTTACCGGGTCCGCAGGGCCTGTACGCCTTGGATACCACGCGGGACTTGGTATGGTATTTCAAGCGTGTACCCAATGTGCTGGCCTTTGAACATGAGCCCAACTTTCAATGTTTGGGCTCCCAGTCCTATGGTGGGTTGCGGGTGGGCACGTTGGTGGACATTGCCCTGATGGCTGAGCAACCCTCTTCCGAATTTGAGGTGGCCGCGTTCGATCGAGAGGGCCAGTGGGTGTGGTGCGGTCCTCAACAGGACCCGCAACCCCATTTGCTCCCTATGCCCACCACTCGTTGGGATGAAATCTACCGTACGCGAACTTTCCAGGGAGATGTGTACATCCTGGATCGTAAGGTCAACAACGTATTCGTCGTCAACCTGGCCCGCCCTCAAGCCGCGGTACCTACATCCCTTTTCGCCCCGGATCAGGCGCCGGACCTTTCCCAGGTGGTGGATTTCGTGCTGTTGCGGGGAGAGCTCTTTTTCTTGTTGGTGGACGGCCAAATCCTGCACTGCACCTTCCAGCTGGGTGAGAGCGCTTCGTCCCAGTGCGAACCCATGGCCTACCAAGACCGACGTCCCGAGCGAGAAGGCTCTGTTCCAGTGTTGCCCAATACGCGCTTTGTGGCTATGGACATCTACACAGGTCCTGAACCGGGTCTCCTGCTCCTGGACGCGGAGCGCCAGGCCATATACCGTTTCACGTTGAAATTGCGCTTCGTCGCACAATATCGTCCGCGGCAGGTGTGGCCAGGGGAGGTCTGGACCTTTGCCGTGGGGTCGACCCAGGGAGAGCCTTACTTGTTTGTGATGGCGGGCCCGGAACTTTACGCAGCTGAACTGCCTTAGTGATCTTTCTTTGGGAGGATGGTATGTTTCCCCTAACTGATACCATTCGTTCTCGCACCGTTCCCGTCGTGACGTGGGGAATCATCTTGCTCAATGCGCTGGTCTTTTTCTATGAGGTGATGTTGCCGCCTTATGCCCTTGAACGCTTTTTCGAGATTTGGGGCTTCGTTCCAGTGCGTCTGGTCGCGGGACAATGGCTCCACGCCGGCATCTCCTTGTTCACCAGCATGTTCATCCATGGTGGATGGTTTCACTTTTTCAGCAACATGTGGATCCTGTTCATCTTTGGGGATAATGTAGAAGACCGTATGGGGCATGGACGTTTTCTGGCGTTTTATCTTCTTAGCGGTGTGGTAGCGGCCCTCATTCAGGCCTTTGTGAACCCGTTGAGTCCGGTCCCGATGGTCGGAGCCAGCGGAGCTATTTCTGGCGTATTGGGCGCGTATTTCCTGTTTTATCCCCGGGCTGGAGTGCTGACCTGGATTCCGTTGTTTTTCTTCTATGGGTATTACGTTGAGATTCCTGCCGTCATCTACTTGGGGTTGTGGTTCCTCTCCCAGTTCTTTTCCGGTCTTTTCGCTTTGGCTCTGCCTCGTGGAGCGGCCGCGGGGGGTA
>WFUL01000199.1 GCA_015484985.1 Anaerolineales bacterium
CGGGCGATGTGGACGGGGCTTGTGTGGATGGTGCTGAAGAGCGGTTACATCCCATCAGGGCCAACAATGAGATGGCCAACACCCACCAAAAGACGGCCTTTCGCGACATGATTTGCCTCCTGCTACTCTTCTCGAACACGCACAGACGGAAACACGTGGGACTCGGAGGAGAATGACGGAAGGAAGGGGGTGGGGGGTCAGAAGTCCGCGAAGGGTTTCAACCCATCCATCCGGCTTCCTCCGATGCCGGGGGCAAATCCGGCAGCCGCATGAGACGAAGGGTCGGTTTCCTTCACATCTCAGGCAAATCCACCTCCTCGGGCATCAGCACATGTTTCCCGAAAGGCCTTCATACTGAGCAAGGCTTTTGCGGTCGGAATCGTGGCATGTGCCTTTGCAGTGATGTTGCGCCCAATTTCTCCGATAAGGCCGCATACCTCACGATACCAGGCTGCAGTATGCAAACTGACTGGTCGGTCAACATTGTAGCATCACGAGCGAAGGAAATCAAGAAAAATCTTCTGATGCGGACGCGGTGTTTCCCCGCCTTCCCGGTTTTGCGCTACAATGGTCTCGCACGTTATGGAGAAGCGACAACGCATTTCAAAGGATGGTCCATGCCCCGCGCGAAATCCGACGGCCTCACGCCCATCCGCCGGCAGTACCTGGAGCTCAAGCGCCAGGTGCCCGACGCCATTCTCTTCTTCCGCCTGGGGGATTTCTACGAGACCTTTGACGAAGACGCGGAACGGGTGAGCCGGGAACTGGACATCGTGCTCACCTCCCGCAACGTGGCCAAGAACGTGCGGGTGCCCATGGCCGGCATCCCTTACCACGCGTTGGAAAGTTACCTGGGCCGGCTCATCGAAAAGGGGTACAAGGTGGCCATCGCGGAGCAAATCGGCGAGCCTACGGGCCGGGGACCCATGCAGCGTAAAATCGTGCGCATCGTTACCCCCGGCACTGTGGTGGAGCCCGAACTCCTCCCCGCGGACGCGAACAACTACCTGGTCGCGGTGGTGACCGAAGGGCGCAGGGCGGGCATGGCCTACGCGGACATTTCCACCGGCGAATTCGCGGCCACGGAACTGGAAGGCCCGGACATTGACGCCCTGGTGCGGGCCGAACTCCTGCGCCTGAAGCCCGCGGAGGTGCTGCACCCCGAAGGCCAGACCCTGCCCGAAGGCGTGCCGGGTCACCCTTCCCCCTGGCCCGAATGGCGTTTTGAGCCGGGCCGCGCCGCGCAGGCCCTCAAGGACCACTTCCGGGTGGCCCGGCTGGAGGGCTTCGGCCTGGGCGGAAAGCCCCTGGCCGTGCGGGCCGCGGGGGCCATCCTCCAATACTTGCAGGAAACCCGGCCCGAGGCCGTGCAGCTTTTGACTTCATTGCGCACCTACAGCCTCCAGGATTGCATGGTGCTGGACGCCACCACCCGCCGCGCACTGGAACTCACCGAAACCATCCGGGACGGCAGCGTGCGGGGGTCCTTACTTTGGGTGCTGGACCGCACCGTCACGCCCATGGGCAAGCGGCTGCTCCGGCAGTGGATTCACCGACCCCTGGTGGACGCGGAACGCATCCGCCTCCGGCTGGACGGGGTGGACTTCTTCGTGCAAAACCCCATGCTCCGGGCCCGGGTGCGCGAACGCCTCAAACCCCTCGCGGACCTGGAACGCCTGACCAACCGGGTCGTTGCAGGCACGGCCCAGCCCCGGGATTTGGTCTCCCTCCGGGCCACGTTGCGGCAGATTCCGACGTTGGTGGCGTTGTTTGAGGGCAGTGCGCAGTCCGCAGTGCGCCGTCCGCAGGCCGCAGTAAGTGGGCAGCGGTCGACGGACGGAGGCGGGCAAACAACGGACAGCGCACCGCGCACCGCGCACAGCGCACTGCCAACCAACGACCAACGGCGAACGGCCATCGGCCATCGGCCAGCGGCCCTCGCCCCCCTCCTCCACCGTCTGGACCCCGTACCCGAGGCCCTGGACCTGCTGGCGCGGGCCATCGCGGAAGAGCCGCCGGCCACCACCCAACACACCGGCATCATTCGCCGGGGCTTTTCCCCCGAGCTGGACCGCATCTACGAGGAATCCGAGCACGCGCGGCGGTGGATTGCCTCCCTGGAGGAGCGGGAACGCCGACGCACGGGCATCAAGAACCTCAAGGTGGGCTACAACAAGGTTTTCGGGTACTACATTGAGGTCACCAAGGCCAATCTGCACCTGGTGCCCAGGGATTACATCCGCAAGCAGACCCTGGTCAACGCGGAGCGCTTCATCACGCCGGAGATGAAGGAATACGAGGCCCTGGTGCTCCACGCGGAGGAGCGCATCAAAGACCTGGAGGCCCGGCTGTACAAGGAGGTGCTGGACCGGCTCGCGGGCTACCGGGAGCGCCTTTTGGGCACCGCACGCGCCCTGGCCGTGCTGGACGTGCTCGCCGGTCTGGCCGAGGTCGCGGAGGAAAACGACTACGTGCGCCCCGAAATCGTGGAGGACGACCGGGTGCTGGAGATTCGCGAAGGCCGGCACCCTGTGGTGGAGAAGATGCTGGATACGCCCTTTATCCCCAACGACACCGTATTTGAGGAGGACGAACGAATTCGCATCATAACCGGCCCGAATATGTCGGGAAAATCAACTTATATCAGACAAACAGCGCTCATCGTGCTCATGGCCCAGATGGGCAGTTTCGTGCCTGCGCGCGAGGCCCGCATCGGCCTGGTGGACCGCATCTTCACCCGCATCGGCGCGCAGGATGAAATCCACATGGGCCAGTCCACCTTCATGGTGGAAATGGTGGAGACCGCGCACATCCTCCACCACGCGACCCCGCGCAGCCTGGTCATTCTGGACGAAATCGGCCGCGGCACCAGCACCTACGACGGCATGGCCATTGCCTGGGCCGTGGTGGAATACCTGCACAACCACCCCAACCTGCGCTGTCGCACCCTTTTCGCCACCCACTACCACGAACTCACCCGCCTCGCGGACCTGCTCCCCGGGGTGCGCAACTACCATGTGAGCGTGACGGAGCACGAGGGCCAGGTGGTGTTCCTTTACAAAGTGTTGCCCGGGGGCGCGGACCGGTCCTACGGCATCCACGTGGCCCAGCTGGCGGGGCTGCCCCGGTCGGTCATCGCCCGGGCCCAGGAGATTCTGGAGCATCTCGAACGAGAAGGCGGGCAACCGGAATCACGAGGTCCAGCCTTCCAGACACCCGTCCAACTGGCCCTTTTCCCCGAAACCCATCCCTTGTTGGAAGAACTCCAGCGTCTGGACCCCGACAACATGACCCCTCTGGAGGCCCTGACGTTGCTCTACAAGTGGCGCAGGCAGTACGGTGCTTCACAAGACGAAAAGTAGCCCGTTTGCAGGAACCTGAAACATCCCTGCGTTTCTCTTCGTCCCCCGCTGCCGGACGGAGTGGATTCGCTTATACTAAAGCCGGTCATGGCCGTCCTCCTCGAGGGGATGGCACTCTGGAATCGGGAGGCCGGCATGTTCGTCATCACTTTCCTGGGGACCTCCGCCTCCGCCCCTTCGGTTCGGCGTGGGTTGCCCGCCCATTTGGTGCAATACGGCCCATATCGGTTCCTGGTGGATTGCGGCGAAGGGACCCAGCGGCAGATTTTGCGTTCGGGATTGGGCTTCCGACGTCTGCAATGGGTGTTCATTACCCATGGCCATCTGGACCACATTCTGGGCCTGGGTGGGCTGGTCTCCACCTTCATGCGCTGGGAAAGCGTGCCCTTTCTCGAAATCTATGCCGGGGCGTGGGCCCTGGAGCGGATTGACGATTTGATTTTCAAGGTGGTGCTGCGGGATGCCCGGCTTCCCATGCCCATTCGCCTGAAGGAAGTGCGGCCCGGCCTGATTTTCGACGGTGGTGATTTTTGGGTGCACGCCTATCCGGTATGGCACAAGGGAACCGAGGCCTTTGCCTATGTGTTCGAGGAAAAGCCCCGTCGCCCGTTTCTGGTGGAAAAGGCCGAAGCCTTGGGGGTCCCGCCGGGTCCCTGGCGACGGGAACTGGTGGCGGGCAAATCCGTGACCCTGCCCGACGGGCGGGTGGTACATCCGGATGAGGTTCTGGGCCCGCCCCGGCGAGGGCTGAAGTACGTGCATATTGGGGACATTGGCCGGGTGGACGATGAGGTGATTGCCTGGGCCCAAGGCGCCGATTTACTCATTGTCGAAGCCACCTATGGGGAAGAAGAGGCCGCGATGGCCCGGCGCTTCGGCCATCTGACCGCACGGCAGGCAGCCCTTCTGGCTCGCGAGGCCCAGGTGAAATTCGTGGTGCTGACCCACATCTCCCGGCGCTATTCAGAACGGCAAATCTATGAAGAGGCCGCAGCCGTGTTTCCCAACCTCTGGGTCGCCCGGGATTTCGATCGGGTGGAGGTCAAACGGGATGGCGTCCATATCCACCGACCTGAGAAACTTCCTCCGTGTTGAACCCATCCTCAAGGGGCGTTTCGTAGCAGGGCTTTTAGGAAAAACAAACAATTTTGTTCTCCCTCTGCGGTCCTGTGCCCGTTTCGTTCTAAGCGAACGGGACAGCCTCAAAGACTTCCCCCTGGGGGGCCTTCCTCCTTTCGTTAGGAACGTGAGTTCATGGTCTCTTAATCGATGGAGATGCTACAATGAAACCATCAAGCAATTCTTCTTTATTGGGTGAAGGTCATGGATGGACTGGATGGGTCATCGGCAGAGATTCGAGTGTTTTTGCTGGGCTATCCCATGGTACGTTGTGGAAACGAGGAAGTTCCTTTAGATTCGGCGAAGATACGCGGGTTGCTGGCCTATCTTCTAATGCATCCGGGCGAGGTCCTGGCTCGAGAGGACCTCGCCTTTCTGTTTTGGCCGTTACAGGATGCCTTCCATGCGCGACAGAACTTACGCCAGGCTCTCTATCGGTTGCGGCGGGCCTTGGGCCCCGTAACCGGGTGGTGGGTAACTCCGGAAACTGTGGAATGGGAACCTCGTGGGCAGATATGGGTGGATGTTTGGGCGTTTTCCGCCTGGGCCCAGCAGGTGGAGAAACATGCCCATCGTAAGTATGGAGCCTGCCCGTGTTGTCACCGCCGTTATGAGCAGATTCTGGCCCTTTACCGCGGGGAGTTCTTACACGGCCTTCAATTACCCGATGCACACACCTTTGCCTCCTGGGTGATGGAACAGCGGGCCTTCTTCCGTCAGTGGGCCCTGCGCAGTGTCCACGAAGTCGTCCGCTACCATTACCTCCTTGGAGAGTATGACAAGGCCGAGGCATGGTGTCGAACCTGGTTGCGTTGGGACCGCTGGAGTGAAGAAGCGTACGGCTATCTGATTCGCTCCCTGGCTCTCCAAGACCGACGAGGGGAGGCGCTGCAAGCCTATCGGGCGTATGAAGCCATGATGCGCGAGGAATTGAAAGCGGAGCCCTCGGAGGATGCACGACAACTCTCCTACGACCTCCAACAAGGTTTACTGACCCCCACAACGCCTTGGAAGAGCGAGTCCCTGCCTCGGTCCTCGTTTCCTATGTTTGGACGTGATAAGGAAGTGGAAGAGGCCCTGTATCGCTTGGCCGAACCCAGAACTCGCCTTGTGGTGTTGACCGGCCCAGGAGGGATTGGGAAGACCCGATTGGCTCAGGAGGTGGCTCGACGGGCTCGCAGTCTGTTTCCCGACGGTGTGTATTGGGTGCGTATGGAGGGGGTTCGAGATGCGCAATCTCTACTCCAGACCCTTCAGACCCAACTAACCCCGTACTTGGATGTGGGCCTTACGCTGGAAGACGCCATTCAGCGCTGGAGTACCCGCCGGATGTTGTTCGTATTGGACAATGTGGAGGCCACTTCGGAGGTGGTGGCCAAGTGGATTCAGGACCTTTTGCATTGGACGGATGAGGTGGTGTTGTTGGTAACCTCTCGCGAGCCCCTGAACCTGGTCCTGGAACAGGTGATACCTCTGGAAGGCCTGGATTATCCCAGGTTGGAGGATGAACCGCTAACCCCGGAGATGGCCTTGCGCTTTCCCGCTGTCGCGATGTTGGAGGACCGCATTCGCCGCTCGGCCCCGCGTTTCGAGTTGGATGCTCAAAGCCTGCCCGCCGTTTTGGAAATCATCCGGTTCACTCGAGGATTACCGCTGGCGTTGGAATTGGCCGCGGGCCGGGCCGCGCTGGTCTCTTGCCAAGAAGTGGCCCGGTGTTTGGAAGAAGCCGTGTTGGATTTGCGCACGCTTTACCGGGATCAGCCCCCTTCGCATACGTCTCTTCGGGTTTTGCTGGAAGGCGTATGGCAGGCGCTGGAACCGGAAGAGCGCACCTGGCTCAAGAGTGTGGCCTTGTTCGATGGCCCTTTTGATGTTGAAATGGCCCGAGTTATCGCCCGGGTACCCTTCTATGCCATGGAACGACTGACCCACCGGAATTTTCTATCCGTGCTCACGCTTGAAGGCGGAGAGCTCCGGTGGGAAGTGCATCCCGTGATGCGCGCCTTTCTGCGAGAGCACAGTCGTGCCCAAGCCGACTTTCAGCGTGCTTGGCATCACCGGGCCCGGCACTGGATTTTGCATTTGCTTCCCCATTTGGATGTCAACCTCTCGCAAGACCTGCTTCGTTTGGCAGCGGTACGCTCCGTTTTCCATCAACTCCTGGAAGAGCTCATCCACCACCCCGCGCTGGACGAAGTATTCCCCCTGATTTCGGGTATTGCGGCTTGGTATCGGCATCACGGATGGCTGAAGCAGGGCTATGCGTATTTCTCCCGTTGGCTGAACGAATTAACCGGGCGCCCGCCGTCGCCCGCCCGACGACGTCTGGAAGGCCTGCTCCACCGTCAGCGCGGGTTGTTCGCCTACCTGATGGGTCTGGCCGAAAAGGCTTTGCAGGATTTGCAGGCCGCGCTGGACCGTCTGGAAGCCTTTCCAGACCTACAGGGTGAACGCGGACGTGCCCTCCAGGCCCTGGCCAGCGTGTTCGATTTACAGGGCGATTTGCAACGGGCCGAAGACGTGGAATACCAGGCTTTGTATCTGTTTCACGACCAGATGAAACGGGCGGAGGCTTCCGGAGAGGATGCGGATGTCTATTGGGTGGACATTGCCAACTCGATGAACAACCTGGGGGTTCTGGCTTTTCACCGAGGTGATTGGGCATCCGCCACCCAAAGGTATCAGGAAGCCGTCCACCTGTATCGCCAACAGGGTGCCCTGCCGTTTCTGGCCAACACCTTAGGGAATTTGAGCATGGCGCTGCTCGTGCAAGGACGATGGCAAGAAGCTCGAGCCGCGGCCGAGGAGGCGTTGCAAGTTTCTTGCGAAATTCAGGCCCACCGTCCGGTTTGCGTTGCGCTGGTTAACTTGGGTTTCATCGCCTTGGAGCAGGGACAATGGGGGACGGCGCACCTCTACTTCCGGCGGGCCCTGTACCGTATTCAGCAGGCCCATCTCCCAGAACTCGGTGTTGAGGCCCTGATCGGTTTAGGCAAAGTGCTCCATGCTTTGGGGCGTCATGAAGATGCACGAAAAACCTTTCGTCAGGCCCTTGAGCAGGCCGAACGCTTCCACCTGTGCTATCCTGCTGCCCAGGCCCTGGTTGCCTTTGTGGAAACCCTGCTCCAGCAGGAGGCCTTCGAGGAGGCCTTACCCCTTTTGCGGCAGGCGTGGGCACGGGTGATGGAGAAGGGTTTTCAGAGCCTGGAGATACGCCTGTTCCTCCAGGTGGCACATTGGTGGTATCGGCATGGTGCCTATGAACAGGCCTGGCGTTTGCTCTGCTGGCTGGAAACCCAGGCTTTGATGCCTTTGGACCAGAGGGACCTGCAGACCTTAAAGGCTTGTGTGGCAAAGACCCTCTCCGAAGAGCAAAGGACACGCGCCGCGGTCCATGGGAAGCAGGTCGATCGAAAGGAGTGGATGAACACATTTATGGACACCCTGAACATACCCTTGGCACCGTCGGCCCGGGATGGGCTTTAAAGTCCGGGTCCGACGCGGAACACGTCAACCATATTGGATTGGGGGTATGCCTCTGGCCCGAATGCCTAATCCTTTCGCGAGGGAGGGGGGCTACGGGAGAGGCATTGGGACACTTGTCCAAGCCGTTTTTGCCGTTTCCGTAGGGCGAGAAGGATGCTGGGGGTCAAATTCCGGAGGGACGGGTTTTCGCGCGTGAAACGATAGGCCTGTTCATACACTTCGTATGCTGCCAGCGTTCTTCCCCGGCGTTCGAGGTAAAGCGCGGCGTCCAGGAACCCTGAAAGTCGTTCTCGGGTCCAGGTGCCGGGATCCGCAGATGGATTGCGCCAGGGGTCGGCCGTCAAAGGTGAGGGAACCGGAGCCGAGAGGGGGGCACCCCACCAGATGGACCATCCTATACCTAATCCAACACCCAGGGCCAGCGCGCTCAGGAGGAGTCCTCCTTCATACCATGTCCACACGGCGGCGAGGTTCGTCGAGGCGGTTTGTGCTTCCAAGAAGGGCGCGGGGGAAGGGACGCGAGCGTTCCACCATCCCCAAAGACTGACCCCCACCAGCACAAGAGCCACGACGAGGGCTCCCAGGGCCCAATGCCATGGACGATACACCCTTCCACCTCCGTTGTACACCCGAAGAAGCGTTCCGGTTGTCCCCAGGACGCTTCCACCCTCCCGGACCTTACGGGAGAGTGCCAATGACGTCGAAGGAGTTGAGAATGCCTGGCAGTAGTGTGCTTACCTCGTCTTGCGGACCGACGCTCACATTGACCATCATGAGGAGGGCGGTGGGGTCGGCTTTGGGGCGTACCACAAGGATGATGGAGGAAATCATCTTCTGGCTCCCACATCGTTCCCAGATGTAATATCCGCCTTCGTAGACCTCATCTTCATACGTGCCCCGCTCTGTGAAGGTGCAGGACTCGAACCACATACGGGTGGCGTCCAGCAGTTGCAGGTAACCGCCCACTTTCCCGAAGTCTCGAGAGGCGGCAATCCACAGCCCGGGTCCGCTGAAGTTGATGAAGGCATCGATATTCGGTGCGGCCACGATGCGCGCGGCCACGAAGTCGTAGGTACTGCCGTCATCCTTGGTCCAGGTCCCGGACCACAGACGGCCGTCCACGTCTTGCGTCCAGGTCTGGGGCACGTTCACTCCGATGGCCTGGGTGTCGTCGGTGATGAAGGCCCAGTCCCCCTGGCCGCCTGATGGATGGGACGATGCAGGTGATGCTTCCGGCTCTGCCGCGGTTCCCCCTTCGGTGCGGAAGTGTCCCACCACCTGGAGAGGGCTGACGTTTAACGTGCCTTCCAGAATCTCACCCGTTTCCCACCGGAGCACCTTGATTTTGATGGGGTCATCGGGACTGCGGGAAGCCAGAATATCGCAGTATTCTTTCATCGACCCTTCCAAAGCCACCCGGATGTTTTCGATTTCGATGATGATGTCGGCCATACGAATGCCCATCAGGTCCGCCGGGGAGCCGGACTGAACGGATTCCACCCAGATACCCGAGAAATCCGGGTCGGTCAGTTTAAGCGCATACCCGTTGATGCCCATCCATCGATAGGGTTGACCCGTGCGCAGGCGTTCAACGACGGGCCGCGCCAGTTCGGCGGGAATCGCGATGTTAACGTCCAGTTCATTCTCGCCTGCATAATTGATGCCGACCACCCGTCCGTCCTCGGTGATGAGGGGCCCACCGGAGTTCCCCCCGCGAATTCGGGCGTCGTGCAGATAGGTGAAATCCATGGAGGACCACGAGGCCTCGCCCGACTCCCGGGTCTTGGAAATAATGCCCTTCGTCAGGGTGAATTCCCAGTGGTCGCCCAGGATGGGGAATCCCGCGGCGTAGACGTCCATGCCCACCTCCACAGGGCCGGTGTACCATTCCAGGTAAACGGGGAAGGGTCCACCTTCCACCTGGAGCACGGCCAGGTCCATACATTCCGAAGCGGCGACGACTCGGGCCGGGAAAGTTTCCTTGAAATCCCCGGCGATATAGACCTTCAGCGTGGCTGCACCTGCGGCAACGTGATTGTTCGTCACCACCAGGCCGGAGGGGTCAATGAGGAAACCAGAGCCTCCCCACACGATGTTTTGCACGATGTCGCCACCTTCCTCTAACCAGGCCCAGGTGCCTTCGGCGATGATTTTGACCACCGCGTTCTCCACGTCCTCGATGGAGCGTGCCGGCCGGGCGCCGATGCCCGGTGGGCGCTCTTGGGTCTCTTCCGCCAGGGCCGTGGGCTTTTCTGTGGGTTTGCCGGAGGGGCTTGTTGGGGAGAGAAAGCCTGTCAATGGACAGGTGCAGGCCAGGGCCACCAAGAGGCCCAAAGCCAAAAGAAGCGAAATTCGGGTTCGCATGACCAAACCTCCTTCATAACTTGTTCTGAGCGGCACCCCGTTCAGGTCAGGCGGCGGAGGGATGGGTCGCGGAGCGGGGTGAAGGCGCATCATGTCAGCAAGGACCGCGCCGGATTATGGGCTTGAAGTCCGCTTGCGGTACTGGAGGAAGAGAACGATGCCACCCACCACCAACACGAGCACCAGCCCACAACCGAGCAGCATCCACACTCCCCATCCCAATGCGGTGGTGTGGCTCGAGGATGCGGTCGGGGATGGACTAAAGGAAGGCGAGGCCGTGAAGGTCGGAAGGAGCGTTGAGGAAGCGGTAGGGGATGGGGTATCGGTGAGGATGACGGGATAGGGAGTTGGCGAGGGGAGGCGAGTGCGACGAGGGCGAGGCGTCGGCGTGGGTGTCAGGGTGGGCAGGAAGGTGGGTGTGACCGTCAGCCCCAGAAACCGAAAGGTTCCATCGAACTCCTTCACCCACCCGTACAATGTGCGATTGTCTTGGTCGTTGAGAAAGGCCAGGGTCTTTTCATGTTCGGGGTCCAAACGCAAGGCTTCCTGGAATTCTTGAAGGGCGGTGTACAGGTAGTCGGCTCGCTGCGCGGGGTCGTGGACAACGTCGGCCAGGTAGACCAGGAACTGTCCGTAGCCGAAGTGCCAGTCAGGGTCGGAAGGCTTCAAGGTCACGGCTTGCCGGTAGGCTTCCAGGCCTTCGTGACTCAGCGCCAGGTCCGCAGCGTCTTCTCGGAAGTACATACCGTACAACAGCAACGCGCGTTTGATTGCCAGGCCCAGGAATCCCCAATTGTCACCTCGTTTGGGGTTTCGATGCGCTCGAGACCGCCATTGCTCGATGTCCTGCCAGGCCGCGGGGCTCATGAAGAGGAGAAAGATGTTGTCCTCGGGGGTAGGCTCCAGGTTGTGAAAGGTCCAGCGCACCGTGGAACCTTCCAGTTGGGCGCCGGGGGTGGTGGATTGCGCGTATCCCAGGTCTGCATGGAGGACCACGGTGTCTTCGGATACGGGATACGGCATTTGAACGAGGATTTCCCCTTCCTGAATAGGACCGTACCACCCCGCACCTGTCTCCAAGATGTACGTGAGGATCAGGTAAGGGGGATAACCCCAGGTCTCCTGCCGATAACGCACCCGAAGGCGGACTTCTTCCCCCGGGGGGAAAGTGACGCGAAACGCGGCCCAGGGAATGGGTTCGGTACAGGTCTCCCGAACGGGAGCCCCTTGACGGATGTCGAAGGACACGGGCTGCTCGTCGACCCAAATCTGTAGTTGGGCAATGCGTTTGGGAGGGGTAAAGCGATATTCGAGACACTCGGAAAACAACAGCATCAAGGGGTAGAGCACCTCCATGGTTTCCGCCTGGGCTCCGGTATTGCGCATGATGTAAAGGCCTTCTACCGTGGCCTGTTGTCCGTCGGGGTCCAGGGTGAGGACCACCCGCTCCCGCACCATCTGGACGCGTGTGCTTTCTGCACCGGACTTGGGGCTGGCGCCTGCCGCGGCTTCCGGAGGCGCGGCGTTGGCCCACACGCCAGGGGCGCGAACGGCCAGCCAAAGGAGCCCCACGAGGATACCCAAGCCAAGGCGAATCGACGAGCGCCCGTTCATGGTTACCTCCCTTCCATAAAGACATGCACCGTCGCCCTCATCCTATGGGACAGGTGTGAATCCACCGTCAGGAAGCCTTGCATCTCCTGAAATCAGGCGACACGCCAACTCGTTCCCTTTCGCTTTTGCCTGCCCTCAGGCGCTTTTCCAGTTCGAATCTCGACGCTTCGGCCCCGCTTGTTTGTTCTGGCGGATAAAAGATGCGTTCGCATAGGTCTCCGGACCCCTGGTCAGGCCTGTGCGAAACCCTGGATGCCCTTTCCAAGACGGCAAAGCCTTTTCGTCCATGCTTTGGCACCTTTTGCGTGCACCCTGCCTCCCTGGTGCATCCCGAGAAAGGGAGTTTTGCGGTACACTCAATAACCGGTTGGAGACCGACGGCCATCCAAGGAGGATGTTGCATGGCCTTTACCCTGGCGCTGGTGCAGTTTCAAACCCGCTTGGGCGATGTGATGACCAACTTGGAGCGCCACCTGGCATGGATTCGCCAGGCCAAGGACCGGGGCGCGGATGTGGTGGCTTTCCCCGAACTCTCCCTGACGGGCTATATCGTGCAGGACCTGGTACCTGCGGTGGCGTGTAAGCCCCTACAGGATGACCCCGTCTTCGGGCCTCTCCTGGAAGCCAGCAAACAGGTGGATTTGGTGGTGGGGTTCGTCGAGGAGGACCGACGGTCCCGTTTCTTCAATAGCGTGGCGTATTTGAGCCAGGGTGAAGTGGTGCACGTCCACCGCAAAGTCTACCTGCCCACGTACGGGATGTTCGACGAAGGGCGCTTTTTCGCCTGGGGCGACCGGGTGGCGGCTTTTGACACCCGCTTTGGCCGCTTTGGACTGCTCATTTGTGAGGACTTCTGGCACGTCTCCCCTCCATATCTCCTCTGGCTGGACGGCGCGGACGTGATGCTCTTCCCCATGGCTTCACCCGGACGGGGCATTGTGCCCGCGGAGGAGCGTTTGGGCACGGCCCGATGGGTGGAGACGGTTGTGCAGGCTTATGCCGGTCTGTTCACCGTGTTCGCGGCCTTCATCAATCGGGTGGGTTTCGAAGACGGTATTCACTTCTGGGGCGGCTCCGCGGTGTACGGTCCCGATGGCGCGCGTTTAACCCAGGCGCCTTATCACCAGGAAGCACTGGTGCTGCAAGAGGTGGACTTGCGGGCCCTCCATCGGGCCCGGGCCCGGCTTCCTCTGCTACGGGACGAACGCACGTCTCTCTTCCAGCGGGAACTGGCACGTATTCTGGAACAGCGAGGCCTTCCCAAAGCGCCTCCGCGGGTGTAAGCGGGCGCTGACTCTGTCGGGTGACTGGAGGACTTCCCGATGACGAAACCTTCTCTGCCCTTTGTGGACCTGAGCATCAACACCGACCTGGTACGTCGCATTCTGGTGGACTTCATTCGCACCGAAATCACCCGCGCGGGCTTTAAGCGCGCGGTGGTCGGGGTCTCGGGGGGTGTGGACTCGGCATTGGTTTGTTTTCTCACTGCCGAAGCCCTGGGCCCCGAGAATGTACTGGCCCTGCGGATGCCCTACAAGACCTCTTCTCCGGAATCTCTGGAACACGCCCGGCTGGTCATTGAACGCACCGGGGTACAGAGTCGAACGGTAGACATTACGCCCATGGTGGATGCCTACCTGGAGCGGTATGCTCCTGACGCCGACCGGGTGCGGCGGGGGAACGTCATGGCCCGGATGCGCATGTTGGTGCTCTATGACCATTCCGCATCCTTCGGCGGATTGGTGGTGGGTACGGGGAACAAGACGGAAATCCTGCTGGGCTACACCACCCTATATGGCGATGCCGCGTATGCCCTCAATCCCATTGGTGACCTGTATAAAACCCAGGTGTGGCAACTGGCCGAGGCCGTGGGCGTTCCCGAAGTCATCGTGAAAAAGGCTCCTTCTGCCGACTTGTGGGTGGGCCAGACGGACGAAGGCGAACTGGGCTTTTCCTATCGCCTGGCCGACCAGATTCTCTACCGCCTGGTGGATGAACGCTACACCCCTGAAGAGGTGGTGGCCCAGGGATTCCCTGAGGAGGTGGTCCGGGCGGTGGTGGAACGGATGCGACGGAACCACTACAAACGCATCATGCCGCCCATCGCCAAACTCAGCCACCGCACTGTGGGGTACGACTTCCTCTACTTGCGGGATTGGGGTACAGGATGACGAAGGCGCGACCAACGGCCAACGGTCGACGGCAGCCAGCCAGCAGCCGGCCGACAGCGGGCGACGGGCATCTTCCCGATGCTGCTCGCCTGGGGGAGCCCTCCTACGTCTGGCGGGCGGGACAGGCCCGACGGTTCCGCATGATGGTGCAGTGGGCGGGACGGGAACGTCTGGAAGGTTGGGTGCTGGACAATGGCTGTGGTGTGGGGATGTATCTGCATCGCTTTGGGTGGTGGGCCCGGAAGGCCATCGGTCTGGAGTATGAATTCGCGCGTGGCCGGGAGGCCCTTTCACCTCTAACCCCGGTGGTGCAGGCCGCGGGGGAGGCCCTGCCCTTTCCCGATGCCACCTTCGATTTGATTTTGAGCCACGAGGTCATCGAGCACGTGCAGGACGACCGCAAGGCTGTGCGCGAGATGGTGCGGGTCCTCAAGCCCGGTGGGCGCTTGCTCCTCTTCTGTCCCAACAGGGGGTATCCCTTCGAAACCCATGGGATTTTCTGGCGCGGGCGTTACATCTTCGGCAACATTCCCCTGGTGAACTATCTTCCCCGAGCCTGGCGTAACCGGCTGGCGCCCCACGTGCGGGTGTACACGACGCGTGACCTGGCCCGTTTGTTTGCCGACCTGCCCATTACGGTGGTGCATCGCACCATCATCTTCGGTGGATATGACAACATCATCGCCCGCTTTCCCCGCCTGGGGCGGGTCCTGCGAAATGTGCTCCAGCGCCTTGAATCCACGCCCTTACGCGTGTTGGGGCTTTCCCATTTTTGGGTGGTGGAGAAAAAGAAGTAGATAAGTGTGCAGCGGCGAAGCCGCTGCACACATTATCTACTTCTTTCTTGCGGTCCAGGGACTGGTCAGGCCTGCGCGAAACGCTGGTGCCCTTTCTGAGCAGAGGTCACCACCCTTCTGTCCAAACTTTCGTCCAAACCTCAGCGTCTTATTGTCTCACTTCGCAGAAGAGTTGAGATTACAATAACGAAGACGAGGTTTTTCCAAAAGGGTTGAGGCCTATGTGCGCAATTTCGCTTCTTTTGGCCACGGGAAACAAAGGCAAACAAAAGGAACTCCTGTCGCTCTTGAGAGATGGTCCCTGGCGTTTGTATGTCCCTTCCGAAGTCGAGGTGGACGTGCAGGTGGAAGAGACGGGTGAGACCTACGCGGCCAACGCGTATCTCAAGGCGCGTGCATGGGCCCGGGCGACGGGCATGTGGGCCCTGGCCGACGATACGGGGCTGGAGGTGGAGGCCCTGGACGGCGCGCCAGGGCTCTATTCGGCCCGATTTGGGCCTCCGGACCGTCCGCTCAAGTCCTTTGTCGAGCGGCGGGCTTATTTGCTCCAATTGCTGCAACCCCACCCCCGTCCCTGGCGGGCCCGCTTTCGGTGCGTCGTGGCCCTGGTGTCGCCTCAGGGAAAGGCGTTGTTCTCCGAGGGAGTGTTGCCCGGAGAAATCATCCCTGAGGAACGGGGCGAACACGGCTTCGGTTACGATCCCATCTTCTACCTGCCCGAACAGGGTCGGACCCTGGCGGAATTGACCCTGGAGGAGAAAAATCGGGTCAGCCATCGGGCCCGGGCCATTCAGGCTCTCCTTCCCGCGCTGGAGGCCCTGGCCCGCATGGGCACGTGAGGGGGTATGGGACGAATGCGAGGATTGAGCCGACGGGATGTTCTGCGCTTTTTGGGAACCGCGGTGGGAGCCTGGTTCCTCCCCCGGATGGGATGGCGCCGCTCCTCGCGTCCCCGGTGGGGTCGGGTGGCCGAGGAGCGGGCGGACGTGTACGAGTATCCGTCCTTTCAGGCTCCCCGCCGACTTATCAAGTGGAAGGACGAAGTGTTCGCCATCGCCGAGGCCGTGCTAAGCCAGGAGCCGGAGCACAACCCCGTCTGGTACCGTCTGGTGGAAGGGGGATACGTACACAGTGGTGGGGTGCAACCGGTAGACATCCGTCCCCAGACCCCCAAAAAGGTGCCGGAGCCCGGAGTATTGGTTGAGGTCTCTGTGCCCTACACCGATGCGTTCATCGCACCCTCCCGGCACGCCATGCACATGTACCGGCTCTATTACGCCACCACGTACTGGGTGGTGGCTGCGGTTCCGGGCCGGGATGACCCCGACGAGATTTGGTATTTGATTCAGGACGACAAATGGGATATTCGGTACTATGCCCTGGCCCGCCATCTACGCCTGGTGACCCCGGAAGAGGTATCTCCCCTTTCACCCCTCGTTCCCGTGGCCGCCAAGCGCATCGTGGTGGATTTGCAGGCCCAGGTGCTTCTGGCTTTCGAGTACGACCAGGTGGTGTTTTTGACCAAGGTCTCGACCGGGGCCGTGTTCAGCACGGGGGACTTCCGCACCCCGACTGGCGTGTACCTCACCGCGTACAAGCGGCCCTCCCGCCACATGGCCCAGAACAACCGGGCCCGAAACGGCTATGACCTCCCCGGCGTGCCCTGGGTGTGTTACATCACCGAAGACGGCATTGCCCTCCACGGCACCTACTGGCACAATGACTTCGGTCGCCCCCGGAGCCACGGTTGTATCAACCTCAGCCCCCAGGCGGCCCGGTGGATTTACCGCTGGACCATGCCGCCGGTTCCCTACGAGCGGCAATGGGTCTACAACCCCCGGGAGGCGACCTTCGTTGAGGTGGTGGAGGCCTTCGTCACATGATGCGGCAACCGGTTTTCCAGGGTCTGGTGTTCGACGAGGAAGGCAACCCCGCCGAGGTGCGTTGGGTAGGCGGGGAGCCCTGTTACGTGGTCTACGACCCCTGGGGTATGGCCTATCATATCCCTTCGGAACAGGTGGACCGCCAGGTGCTGGAACGCATGTATCGCCTGATGGAAGGCCATGAGGAAGTGCTGGCCCAGGCCGCGGCCCGCTTTCTGGGCCAGGAGGACCCCTTCACGCTGGCCGCGTTGCAGGAGCAGTTCCGGCACCTGGACGAGCACATGGAGGCCCTGTTGCAGGTGGGCCTGCCCGAAGACGCCCGTTACCTGCTGGGGATGATGGGCTTTCGGGTGGTCATCAACCACCATGGCGAGGTGGTGGAGGTCCACTTTCCCCACGAACCCATGGAGCCCGAGGAGGGGGACGAGGACTTGTAACCCGGGGTTTCACGCGCGGTCCGACAAGGCCCGAATCACGGCCTCCCGAACCTGAGGATGGGTTTCGGTTCGCCGGGCTTCCTCTAACGCCTTTCGGGCCTCCGGCGTGCCGATGCGTCCCAGGGCCCAGGCCGCGTGCTCCCGCACCAGGGGGTCGGGGTCATGGCGTAGTGCGTGGGTCAGGGCCGGCACCGCGCGCGAGTCCCCCAGGTTGCCCAAAGCCACGGCCACGTTGCGCAGGAACCCACCACGTTTCGCCCGGCGAAGGGGGGTTCCCTGGAACTTCCGGTTGAAGGTCTCCTCGTCCCACCCCATGACTTCAATGAGGTCAACGAAAGTCTGGCCCGGTCGAGGGGCGAAGTCGGGGTCACCCTGGGGTTCGGCAAAGCGCTGGTTCCAGGGGCACACCATCTGGCACACATCGCATCCGAAGACCCAGGTGCCCATCTGGGGC
>WFUL01000200.1 GCA_015484985.1 Anaerolineales bacterium
TCCTCATCCTCCTGGAGGATTTCCGGTTCTCCCCCAGCGTGATTCGGGTAAAAGCGGGGGAACGCGTACGTCTTCGGCTGCGCAACATAGGCCGTCATACCCACGAATTCATGGCCGGAGCCGCCGTCCACCTCGAGGAGGATGTCACAGAGCCTCCGTCCCCTGATTTCTTTGAAGGCATCACCGACCTCAAGGTGGAGGTGGTCCGGGGGATGGCCATGCCCATGTTCGAGACGGGAGAACACGGAGAATCCATGGCCATGGGGGAAAACGATGATGGCCACGGTGGTGAGGGAGACGAGGGCAAAGGAAAGGAAATGGGCCAAAAAGACATGAGTATGGAGGACGACACCATGCGCGTCGTCTTGAGGCCCGGTTTCCATGCTGAGGGCATGGCTATGGAGGGAGACCTCCATGGAAGCATGGTCATGATGGACCCGGTATCCGAAGTGGTGCTCGAGTTCACGGTTCCGAAGGATAAAGTGGGAACGTGGGTCTTTGGATGCTTCCAGGAGGACGGCTTGCATTTCGATGCCGGGATGCGCGGGTGGCTCATCGTTGAGCCGTAATCTTCTTGCCTTTTACATGGCTGCCCTACCGGGAAGCGGAATGGTGAATCCTTTCGCGCCCTTTGGGGAGCGGCGCGCGCCCTGTCTCATTGAGCATAGACTGCCAGCCAAGGGCCGTAGGATCTACACTATGCGAACTTGAACCCGAGGAGAACTTGAAAAAGCCTTGAACAACCGCAGAGACGAGTGTATTTCAAATTTGGTAGGCGGGTATGCAGCGGGGCGAAGTAAAACAACGACGCTTGCTTTTATTAAAGGCTCCCCGCTGTTTTGGAGGTGGGATAAAGCGCGCCTACTAAACTGAAATACGCCCGCGCAGAGATCCGCTTTCCTTGACACGTTTTCGTGTTTTCAGTATGCTTTGAAATGAAACTGAAAGCGGTTTCGGAAATATTACATGCGTGTGACCATTCACGATGTGGCGAAACGGGCTGGGGTCTCTCCGGCCACGGTGTCCCGGGTCCTCAACGATCGACCGGGCATTCGGGCCGAAACCCGGGAACGCGTATTGAAAGCTGCGCGCGAGCTGGGGTACATCCCCGACTTTTCGGCTCGCTCCCTAGCCACCAAGCGCACCCGCACCTTGGGGTTCTTGGTTCATGCCCGGCATTCCTTGTCCTCCCACTCCTTTTATGGGCAGGTGATGGCAGCCGCGGAGCGAGAAGCTCGGCATCATGGTTACCACTTGTTGTTCAGTACGGTTCATAAAGATGCTCCGTTGATGCTCCTTGAGGAACAGCGGGTAGAAGGCCTCATTCTGGCAGGGTGTGACATCCCCCGGGCCCTCATCCTCCATCTCAAACACAGTGGCGTGCCCTTCGTATTGGTGGATAATCACCTCCCTGGGATCAACAGCATCGTCATTGACAACGAAGGAGGCGCTTACGAAGCCGTGAGCCACCTGATTCGCCTGGGTCACAAGGAAATCGGCTTCCTGTGTGAGTGGATGGAGGACCTGAGTTTTGCCGAGCGTTTCGCTGGATATAAGCGAGCTTTACAGGAGCACGGTATCCCGTACCGTCCAGATCTGGTGGCCGAGGGTGAACCCCGCACACCCGGAAGTGGGTATATCGCGGCTCAGCGCTTGTTGCAAAAGGCCCGGCCCAGTGCGGTGTTTGTGGCCAACGATCTCACCGCGGTGGAGGCCATGCGGGCCTTCCGGGAGGCTGGGTTGAACATCCCTCAAGACATTGCAGTGGTGGGGTTCGATGACGGGGACCTGGCTCCAGTCGCCTATCCCCCCTTGACCACTGTGCGGGTCTTCCGAGATGCTTTGGGAATCCAAGCCGTGCGCCGGCTCCTTTACATCATTGAGCATCCCAGCACCCCGCCCTTGCAAATTCGAGTGTTCACCAAACTCATCATCCGAGAATCCTGCGGCACACCGCTACACGCACAACTTTCTCAGGAGCCCATAGAAACGGGCTGACCAAACCGCACGTGTCCGTCTACTCAAAATCATCCTACATGAAGGAGGTACGTGATGAAGCGGTCCATCTGGCTTTGGCTGGTGGTCAGTCTGCTTGTCCTGTTGGCTGCCTGTCAGCAGGCGACACCTCAGGTGGTCAAGGAAACCGTCGTGGTCACCAAAGAGGTGGAGAAGGTGGTGACTCAGGAAGTAGTGGTCACCAAAGAAGTAGAGAAGCCCGGTAAACGCACCTTGGTGATTGCCTCCCGCCTCTTCTCCCCGCCTCGAGAGCAAGAGTTCTTCATCAATGAAATCCTGAAACCTTGGGAGGAAGAGAACAACGTCACCGTGGTCTTCCAAATCATTGACGACAAGACCCTATTGGAGCGGGCCCAGGTGCAGCAGCAAACGGGCCACGTGACTACGGACCTGGTCATCGTGTTCAACGCCTGGATGCCCACCTGGATCGAGAAGGGTTGGGTAGAGGACTTGAGCGATGTGGTGGCCCAGTGGGATGATCGCACCTTCATGGAGGCCTTCAACCAGGACATGGTCAAAGATGGCAAGCAGTACTTCCTGCCCATGGCGGCCGATGTGTACTTGCTCCTGGCCAACAACAAGGCCCTGGACTACCTGCCGGAAGGCGCCGACATCAACGCGCTCACCTGGGAGCAGTATGCCCAGTGGGCCGTCAACATCGCCCAGGGTGAGGGCGAAGGCAAGCTGTGCGTGAACGGCGTTCCCGGCAAGTTCTGGATTTACCAGTTCGGCGGTACCGCTCTTTCCTACGGCGCGGGCTTCCCCGACGCCAACTCCCCTGAGGCCATGCAGGCCTGGAAGGTGTGGGAGACCATCGGCAAGGGCAACGGCTTCGTGCCCACGGTGCTCAACATCGACAACTGTGTAGACCCCATGCAGCGGGAGGAAACCTGGCTGGTGGTGACCCACCAGGCCCGGGTGGGGCAGGTGTATAGCGCGGCGGAGACCCAGTTCACCATCGGTCCCGCCCCGGCGGGCCCCGCGGGCATCGGCACCATCGCGGGCGCCAGCGGCATCGCCATCATGAAGGGGTCGCCCAACAAGGACCTGGCCATCAAACTGTTGGAATACCTGACCCGGCCGGAAACCATGGTGAAAATCGCCAAGGGCACTGGCGGCTTCATCCCGCCCGTCAAAGAAGCCCTGGACTACCTGGGCCAGGACCCCACGGATGAAATCATCCGCAAGGCCCTGCTGGTGCTGGAGAAGGCCGTGGTCTCCGGCGTGCCTGCGGGCGACTACGAGGACTGGGGCGCGGTCAAGAAGTGCTTCGACGACGCCCTGGCCGACACCCTCGTGGCCGGCCTGGACATGACCCAGGAACGGGCCGACCAGGTGCAGGCCTGCGTGGACGCCCTCAAGAAGTAGCCGGTTGTAGGGGCAGGGGCCAAAGGCGGTCCCTGCCCCTTTCCTCATTTCCTCGCTTTCGCGTCGCCTTTCCCTGGCCCGTATCCGTCCTGCCGGACGACAATGGGTGGTGACCCGGTCCTCCACGGTCCTTCGGACGCTTTCAGGAAGGCAGAACATGATGGGTACGAAACGCGCTCGCTGGTTCTCCCCCACCCTCACCCCCTACCTCCTGGTCCTGCCCGTGCTCCTGTACTACGCGGCCTTCTGGCTGCAACCCGTGGTCACCGTGGTAATTCAAAGTTTTCGGGATCCCGTCACGGGCGCTTTCACCCTGAACAACTTCGCCCTGGTGTTGCAGGACAAAGACTTCTGGCCCGCCTTCTGGAACACCTTCATCATCGTGAGTATTTCCGTGGCCCTGGAATTCGTGGTTGCCCTGGCCCTCTCCCTGCTCATCTACCGGCGTTTTTGGGGCTCGGGCATCTTCTTCTTTCTCATGCTCATCCCCATGGCCCTCCCCCCGGTCGCGACCGGCGCCATCTGGAAAACCGGTCTCACGGCCCACGGCTGGCTGAACAGCCTGCTCATCCACCTGGGGGTGCTGGCGGAAGGCAAGAAAATCTACTGGCTGGGCACACCCCGCACCCCCAAGTGGCAACTGCTGACCCTTATCATCCTGGTGGACGCCTGGACGGTGATTCCCTCGGTGATGGTCATTCTGGTCGCCGGACTGCAAAACCTGCCCCGAGAGGTCATCGAGGCCGGCTACGTCTTCGGAGGCACCTACTGGCGGGTGCTGCGGGACATCATCCTCCCCATGCTGCGCCCCACCATTCAAACCGCGGTGGTGCTGCGGTTGATTTCCGCCATTCAAATCTGGCTCATCATCGTGCTGCTCTTCGGCTTCAGTCGGGTCCCGGTGCTGGTGGAACGCATCGTGTACTACCACGAAGAAGTGCGCGGGCTGGACATCGCGCCCGCCATGACCACAGGGTACACGGTCATCGTGGCCTTCATCGTCTCGGCCGCGGCCCTGCTGTACCTCTATCTCTCGGGAGCCTTTGAAGGAGAGAAGGCGTCATGATGGATCCCAAAATCCAATACCGATTGCGCAAAGCCGCGCGCCAAATGTTACTCTACCTGGTGGTACTCACCATCACCCTGGTCATCATGACGCCGGTGTACTTCATCACGGTGCTCTCCTTCCTGACCACCCGGGAGGCTTACGAGTATCCTCTGCCCCTTTACCCCACCTTCACCATCCGCATGAAAATGGAGCGGGGCAAACGGGGATACTTGCTCAGCGTCTGGGACCGCAACGAACAGGCCTACGTCTCCGTCCTGGACACCGACGACGCGGACAAGATGCGGGTGTACATGGAAACCTATCTGGGCCTGAAGCCCTCCAACGAGCAGGTAACCGAAGTTATGCAAAAAGTGGACGCCACGGGCGGGCAACCCGTGTACTTCGCCTGGCGGCGCCACATTCTTTCGAATTACGCGACCTTCTTCCGGGTGACCCGGGACGCAGTCCCGGCCCTCATTCGAAGCCTGCAAATCGCGGCCCTGACCATCGCCATCTCCCTGAGCATCGGAGGAGCCGCCGGTTACGCCTTCGCGCGCTACCGCTTCTACGGCAAGAACGCGCTGAAGTTCAGCGTACTCTTCGTGCGCATGTTCCCGGGGGTGGCCATCGCCATCCCCATGGTCATCATCCTGGCCCGCATCGGGCTGTACGACCGGCCCGCGGGCCTTTCCCTGCTGTACTCCGTGGGCGTCATCGGCATGACGGTGTGGATTACGGCCAGCATTTTCATGGCCATCCCGGTCTCGCTGGAAGAAGCGGCCATGGTCTTCGGCGCCACGCGGTTGCAGGCCTTCCTGCGCATCACCCTGCCCCTGGCCTTTCCCGGCCTGGCCGCGGCCGCGATGTATGCCTTCATCGGCGCATGGAACGAAACGGTGGCGGCCATCATCCTCACCGAGTTCAACCCCACCTTCTCGGTGGTGGTGTATCAGACCTTACTGGGCGCGACGGGCCAGGTCAACCTGACGGCCGCGGGCGGCATGGCCATGGCATTGCCCGCGGTGGTGTTCACGTTCTTCATTCGCCGTTACATCCACCAGATGTGGGGTGGCGTGACGGTGTAAGGGGGCGCGGTGCGCAGCGCGCACGCTGACCTCTGTCCGCACACGACAGGCTGCGCACGGCCGGCCGCCCACGGCCCCCACAGGACAACCCAAGCCACGGGAGGCATCATGGCAGAGGTCCAACTCATCAACCTGACCAAACGCTTTGGGCGTCGGGTCCTCGCCGTAGACCACATCCACTTGACCGTAAAGGACCGGGAGTTCCTGGTGCTGCTGGGGCCCTCTGGCTGTGGCAAGACCACCACCCTGCGCATGATTGCCGGGCTGGAAGAGGTGAGCGAAGGCACCATTCTCATCGACGGCGAGGACGTGACCTATCTCCCGCCCCGGGCTCGCAACGTGAGCATGGTGTTTCAAAACTACGCGGTCTGGCCCCATATGACGGTCTACGAGAACATCGCCTATCCCCTGCGTCTGAAAAAAGTGCCTCGGGACGAAATCGACCGTCGGGTGAAAGAAGTGGCTGAATTGACGAAAATCGCGGAACTGTTGGACCGGTATCCCTCCCAGCTTTCCGGCGGGCAGCAACAGCGGGTCGCCCTGGCCCGGGCCATCGCGGTGAAGCCCAAAGTCTTTTTGATGGACGAGCCTCTGTCCAACCTGGACGCCAAACTCCGGGTGCACATGCGCACCGAACTCAAGGCCATCCACCACCAGACCCAGGCCACTACCATCTTCGTCACCCACGACCAGTCCGAGGCCATGAGCATGGCCGACCGCATCGTGGTCATGCGGGAGGGTCGCATCGAGCAGGTGGGCACGCCGGAAGAGGTCTACGAAAAGAGCGCCAACATGTTCGTGGCCTCCTTCATCGGCCTGCCCCCCACGAACTTCTTCTACACCGAAGTACGCCGCGAGAACGACGCCCTGAAACTGGTGCACCCGTATTTCACCCTGACCCTTTCCCCTGAACAGGCGGCGCGGCTGAAAGACTACACGAAGAGTCGGTTGGTGCTGGGGGTGCGACCGGAGAATCTGCTCCTTACCACCGAAGACCAGGCCCTGTTCAGTGTGGAAGCCATGGTCGTGGAACCGCAAGGTTCCCACCAAATCATCGCCTTCCAGATGGATGACCAAATCGTCAAAATCGTCGCCCCGGCTTACCCCAAGGTCTGGCCTGGGGAACGCATCCACGTCACCTTCCGACCCGAACGTATCCGTTTCTTCGACCCTGAAACCCAACAGGCCGTAGGAGACGAGGCATGAAGCTTCGTCGTCATCCTGCCAATCCCATTTTGCTACCCCAGCCACACCATCCCTGGGAAGCCCTCAACGTCTTCAATGCCGCGGTGGTCTACCACAACGACCTCTTCCACATGCTCTACCGCGCCCAGGGGCTGGATTACATATCCCACATCGGCTATGCGGTAAGCGAGGACGGCGTCCACTGGTGGCGCCTGGACCGTCCGGTCTTCAGCCCGCGCGAGCCCTGGGAAGCCCGGGGGGTGGAGGACCCTCGGGTCGTGCTCCTGGAAGGTGCCTTTTACATGACCTACACCGGGTACTCTCGGGAGGGAACGCGCGCGGCCCTGGCTCGCAGCACCAACCTCATCACCTGGGAGCGATTGGGCATCGTGCTCCCCGACGAGGATAACAAGGACCACGTGCTCTTTCCGGAGAAAATCCAGGGCCGTTACGCCATGCTCCACCGACGGCCCCCGGACATCTGGCTGGCCTTCTCCGACGACCTGAAGCACTGGACGGACCATACCATCATCCTGCGGCCTCGACCGGGCACGTGGGAACATCGGAAAATCGGTGCGGGCGCGCCCCCCATCCATACCGAGCACGGGTGGCTGCTGATTTACCACGCGGTAGATGCCCAGCGGGTGTATCGTCTGGGCGCCGCACTGTTGGATTTGCATGACCCCACCCGGGTCTTGGCCCGTCTTCCAGAACCCATCTTAGAACCACGCGAACCCTGGGAAATCAAAGGGGACGTTCCTAACGTTGTCTTCACCTGTGCCGCGGTCGTCCGGGACGACGATTTGTACGTCTATTACGGAGGTGCCGACCGGGTGATGGGATTGGCCATGGGGTCGCTCTCGGAGTTGTTGGAGGCGTTGGCGAAAGCGGGAGATGCCTGAAGCCCCGATGCTTCGCGGAGCCCTGACCGGGCCCCGGACCACAGGAAAGAAGAAGAAGATAATGTGAGTAGCGGGAGCCGTTGCTCACATTATCTCTCATTTCATCGGGAATCCCGTACCCGGTCAGACCTACGTGTTCAATCTGTAGGACGAATCCCTTCGTCACACCCCCAAATTGTGGGAAAATGGAAGTATGACATCCGATTTCAGGAGGACCGAACATGCCCTGGCTTTTGGGCCTCGTATTCCTCTTCCTGTTCCAACACCTCACCGAATTCATCGCCGCCATTTACGCCTTCGGTTTGCTGCAAACGGACATTCCCCCCGAACTGGCTGCCGCGGTGCTCATGTTCAGTCCTTTCGGGTTGATGGCCTTTCGCCATCGCGAGCCGCGATGGCTCCTGCCCGGAACACTGGTCATCGGCCTGTGGACGCGGGCCCTCCTGCCTTTCCTCCCCACCCGCGGGGTGATGGTGGCCGCGGGCATGGGTGTGGCCGCGCTGTTCCTCTTGCTTCCCCTCCTCTTGTCCCGGGTCCCGCCGCGAGACATCGGCGTGGGTCTCGGGCTGGCGGTCGCGGCCGCGGCCTTGTTGCGGGCTTGGGGCGCCGGCCTGGACCCCACGACCCAGGGCAACGCGGGATGGCTGGGCCTCCTCCTGACCCTCCTGGCCAGTTACCTGGCCTGGCACCATCGTCAAAGCCTGCTCCTTCCACCTTCGGACGAGAAAACTTCCTCCCCACAGGGGCCTTTCCACCTTCTGGTGACCCTCGCCCTGGGCGAGATGTCCACCCTGGCCCTGCTCTACTTTGCCTTCGTGGCCCCCAACGTCCTGGCTCGCTGGGTGGGGTGGGAACCGGCGCCTGTCTTCACTCTGTTCGCCGTCGCGGTGGTGCTCTGGACGCCCTTCCTCACACGCCCCGAACGTTTCCCCATCCCCCTCCAGTGGGGGCTGACTTTTCTGTTCGGCCTCGCCCTCGTCCTCACCCTCCTGGCCCATCAAATTCCCTTCCCCGTCGACCCGCAGGCTTATCCCCTGTATGAACCCCCGCCCCCCTTCTGGGCGTCGTGGACCTTCGTCCTCATGGTGCTGACCTTCCCCATACTTGTCCTGGACTTCACCAAGCTACAGGCACCTCTGTTTCACAGGTCCCCCCGCCTTCCCACGCTGGGTCTGGCCTTTGGGCTGGGGAGCCTTTACCTCTTCGTGCTCGTCCTGGGCCATGTGTTCACCACCACGTACGACTACATTCCCGTGGTGGGACCCTTCTTCCGGGACCGCTTCTGGTTGGTCCATCTGGTCCCCGTCCTGGTGTTGGTCATCAGCCTGGCCATCGCCTTCCGACGAGGTGCGACGGCACCCTCCCGGGCCCCGGACCGACCGAAAGCCCTGGTCATGGCCCTCCTGGTCCTGGCGGTGGCCATCCTGGTGGCCGCCTGGGCCCAGGCCCCCCGACCGACGGTTCCCACCACCAAGGACAAGCAACTGCGCGTGGTCACCTACAACATCCAGCAGGGCTACCGGGAAGATGGGGAACGGGGCATCCAGGACCAACTGGTCCTTCTCCGGGAACTCCAACCCGACCTCATCGGCCTGCAGGAAACGGACAGTAACCGCGTCGCCAATGGGAACGTAGATTTGGTGGGCTACCTGGCCTCGGAACTGAATATGTACGCCTACTATGGTCCCAAAGTCGTTCATGGCACTTTTGGGATTGCCCTGCTCTCCCGCTATCCCCTGGAAGACCCCCGCACCTTCTTCATGTACAGCGAAGGCGAGCAAACGGCCACTATCCAGGCTCGCATTACCGTTCAGGGGCGGACGCTCCACGTCTTCGTCACCCACCTGGGCAACGGTGGTCCCATCGTCCAGCAAGAGAACATCCTCCAGGTGGTTGGGGAACGGGCTCCTCTGGTCCTCATGGGGGATTTCAACTTCCGCCCGGATACGCCCCAATACCGCCTGACCACGGAGCGCCTGGTGGACGCCTGGCGACAACGCTGGCCGCAAGATGTGGATGACCGCGGCATTGCGCCGAAAGACCGCATCGATCACATCTTCCTTTCGTCAGACCTTCAGGTACAGGACATCCGTTACATCTTCGACCCGGCCTCGGACCATCCCGCGGTGCTCGCCGTGCTCACGTGGCCGTAGACACATGCCTGGGAGGGCCGGGGAGCATGCCAATGTTGCCGAGAGCAGGCCCCGTCCTCTATGAGAGAGTTTGGGCAATCTTTACACACAGGCCTTTTCTCTGGAACGCATCGGTCTAACCGGGTTCAGGATCGAGAGAGATGTGGCCAGCGGCTTCGCCGCTGGCCACATCTCTCCAATTTTTTGAGTGCATCCAACGGCGGCCAACAATCCCGCAGGCTTGCGTTTTCGAGGTAGAATGAAATTTCGCTTTGGGTCGTTGTCTAACCACGGCCCTGACTCCACACGTGGATAACCTCGATGGAACACCAGCATCCTCCATCGCACCCCAGAAGAAGAAGTCCCAACCCTCTATCCCGGATGCGCGGGCTGTTCCTGCATGGTGTGGCCTGGGCTTTGGGACTGCGCTTGTTGAGCCGCGTCCTGCTCTTCGTAAGCCAATGGTGGCTCATTCGTCA
>WFUL01000201.1 GCA_015484985.1 Anaerolineales bacterium
GTACCAACAGTGTGTTAGGCAAGGCCGTGGGCCAGGTCCTTTGCGGCACCTGTTCACAGAAGCCCGCGGCCAGGAACAGGGGAAGTTCCGGGGGAAGGTCAGGATGCTGCTCCCGCCAGGCCTGCCAGGCCGCTCGCAGGTGGGCGAAGCGCTGGGGACCCCGAGCCTGGACCGCGGCCCGTCTTCCCCAGCCCACCCAGACCTCACCCTGGGGGAGCCAGAGGGACCAACGGGGACGTCCCTCCAAACGCCTCAACAGGGCCAGGGGGGTCAAGCTCTCATGGGATTGCAAGGAGATGCTTCGCCAGGACGGGGAAACCGTGGTCGTCCGTACAGGGTTCACGATGCATCCTCCGGGGATGAGGGTTGGGGAACCCCCAGACTGCGCAGGAAGAAAACCCGCAGTTCCGGCAGCACATCTCGAGGCTGGGGTCGGCCGGTGAGCAGCCAGCGCACTGCCCATTCGTGAAGCACCCCTACCCAGGCGTGGGCCACCACCTCGGTGTCCATAGGCGGAATCAGGCCGTGCGCCATGGCTCGGTCCAGCTCAGCCTGGATGAAACGGGCCAGGCGTTCCAGAATGGCCAGGCGCTTGCGCTCGAACTCCGGTCCCAGACCCGACGCCTGAATGAAGACGATTTTGGCCAGAGCCTGATAGCGCTCCAGAAGGCGCATCCCTTCTTCCAGGGCCGCGGTCAGGCGGGCCGTATCCCCTTCCGCCTGATTCACCGCCCGGCGCAGGCGTTCCTCCAGCACGGCGACGAATTCGTCCATCAAGGTCTGAAAAAGCTGTTTCTTTCCGGGGAAATGGTGATAAAGCCCCCCTTTGGAGACCCGAGCCGCCTCCACGATGTCCTCCATCCGGGTCTCGTGATAGCCCTTCTGGGCGAAGACCCGCAAGGCCGCGTCCAGAATGCGCTGCCGGGTGGACAGAGATGACGACGCCATTCGCCCTCCTTCCGACCGACCGGTCGGTCGGAAGGATAACAGGAAGCGCCTCTGCCGTCAAGGGCCGCTGACGTCCGCTGTCCGCCGTTCGCTGTCTGCTGTCGGCTGTCAGCTGTCCGCCTTGGATTCCCCTGAGGCACGACATCGGGCTGCCCACAGGCGGGAACCCACGCCTACGGCCAGCACCGCGAGCAGGAAGAGGGCACCGAACCCCACGTACAACCCCCGCAGGGGCACCACCTCCCCCAACACACCCACCAACAGGTAGGAGGTCAGGGTACCCAGAGCCATAGCCACGTTCCACACCGCGAGCACCCGGCCCCGCACAGGTTCGGGAGCCGCGTCTTGCAACAGGGCCTGCCGCGCCGAGAGCAGGAAGGGGTCCGTGGTACCGGCCAAAACAACCACGCTTAAAGCCCAAAGGTAAGCCGGCGCGAGTCCGAACCCCACCGTAAGCAGGCCTTGGAAGGCCGCCACGCCCACCACCCAAAGCCCTTCGGGCCACCGGGCACGCCCCAGCACCCGGGTGGCCAGCACCGCTCCCGTCAGACCGGAAAGGAAAAAGGTCGCCTGACTCCATCCCCAACCTTCGGGGCCTACCCCCAGCACGCGATTGAGGAAAACGAGTTGCAAAGGCCCCCACAGACCAAAGGTGAGCCATCCGGGTACGGAGAGGAGCAGTAAAGATCGAAGGAGAGGTCGCTTTCGATACTGCCCCACACCCTCCCGCAAATCCTGCCACACGAACGCGGGCGTCCATTTCGTTCCTTCCAGAACAGGACGCGCGCGACGCATACGATGCAGCACCACAAAACATCCGGCGGCCAAGGCGAAGACGAGTACATTGCCCCAGGCCACGGGCTCAGGACCTAGTTGCGCCAGAGAAAGGCCACTCAAGGCCCAGCTGAGCCCATACCCCAAGGTACGGCTGACCTGCAGGAACGCGTTGGCTTGGGCCAGCGCCTGAGGCAACACCAGATTGGGAAGCAACGCGCCCTGGGTGGGCTCGTAAAACGCGTTCAGCAGGGTCAAGAGAAAGGTGAGGACGTACACCCAGGCCGGTGTCAGGTATCCCTGCAATAACATCCCGGCGACCACCAGCACCAGGCCCATCTTGGTCAGGTGAATCTCCGCCATCCAGCGGGCCCGCACCCGGCGGTCGGCCAGAGGACCGGCCAACACACCGCCCAACAAGCGAGCCAGGCCGTCGGCCAGAGGCACGCCCGAGGTCGCCAGGGCCGACCCCGTCGCCCGATAGACGAACCACATCATCCCCGCGCTGAAGAGCACGTCACCGAACAGGGAGGCCGTATGTCCCGCCCAGAACCACCAGAAGGGAAGCGAGAAACCCCGCCAGGACGGTGATGAGGTGCTACTCATGGACCTTACCCCGGGTGTCATCTCCTTGTTCATACCCATGGCTTCAGGGCTTCCAGAAGGTCGGTCAGAAACGCGCCTTCATCCAATCCTTGCACATGCACCTGAAGGATAAGATGGGGTTTGGCCTTGCGGAGGGAGAGGGCTCGCAATCGACCCCGGTAACGTCGCAAAAAGGCCTGCCAGGCCTCAGCCTGGCTTGCTTCCACTGCGGGCCGTGACCATCCCAGGTAACCCTCCATACGATGGGGAGAAAATCCTTCTTCGGGACGGGGTATGGGAAACCCGCGTACAGGGCGGAAACCATGCACACGCCATTCCCACTCCGTGTGGGGCGCCCGTCGAAAAACGGCCCGGAGAATCAGCGCGTCCCGCTGTCCTCGCAACCAGCGGGCTACCAACCAAATAGGAAGGAACTCCCGGGGCTCCAAAAGCACAATGGCTTCAAAGCGTCGCAAGGGCGCCGGGGCCTCCTGGAAGGCCATGTACACGCCGCTGGTCGCCCCCCCCAACCACCGGGCCTGGACAAGCGTTCCCCAACCTTCCAGGGTTTTCCGAAAACGGCGGTATAATTGGCGACCGAGCCGACGGTTCACCAGCAGGCCCCAAAGGAAACCCAGGGCCAGCAGCACGCTCAGGAGAATGACCCAGAATTGAGGACTCCAGTCCATGCAGAACCTCCTCTTTCCTTGGCACGAAAGCGCCCAAGGATGTGGCCCAGCGAAAAGGTACGGACCGCGGAGAACGGTTTGATGTAAGGAGTGTAGCCCATGGCCTCGGCTTCGTCAAAGCCCTGGTGGAAGCGCACCCTGGAGTGGGTCCAGGGCTTCCTCTACGGTATGTTCCTCTACGACTTCGAACGCACCCTGCGGCGAGAACGAGGACAACTGGAACAGTTGTTCATGCTGCTGGTCTTTGGCGAAATGATTGGTGTGCCCGTGTTGCCGCCCTATTACACCCTGCGTTTGCTCCCCTACGTCATCCCAGTGTATCATCGTTGGAAGCACAGCGTGCTGCGAGAACGGGACCTCACCGACCTCGCGGCCGAATGAGCCTTGAGGAGGAAACATCGCCATGCATCGTGCATCCCTTTTAGTGTTGTTAAGCGTCGGACTGTTGTGGGGATGTACCGCCCTTTCCCCGACGGCACCGGCAACAGCCACCCAGGTCT